>CAZNSS010000079.1:0-11120 GCA_964575465.1 uncultured Holophagales bacterium
ACCCCGACCCCCCCGACGCAGGGCTCTCCCACGGCGTCGTCCTCCTCCCGTTCGGCGACGACCCGACGTCGGCGGCGCGGGACGCGGCCGCGGCCCTTTCCCGCCCGCTCGGCCCGGACGTCGAGGCGAGCGACGCCGGTACCGAGTGGTCCTTCCCCGCCCGCTTCTCCGACGTCGCGCCGGGCGACGAGCTGATCGTCCTCTCGCGCCTCCGCCCGGGTGCCGCCCCTTCCACGCGCCTCCGCCAGGGGGACCGCGAGCTCCTCCGCACGAATGGCGCCGCGCCCCTCCCGTCGGGGTCGTTCGGGCCGCTCCTCGCCCGCGAGGCGTGGACGGCGTACCTCGCGCACCTCGCCGAGCGCGAGCGGGCCGAGACATCGCCCGGCGTCCGAGAGGCGCTCGCGAACGAGCAGGTGAAGGTGAGCGTCGAGCGGCGGATCCTCGTCCCGCGGACGACGCTCCTCGTCCTCGAGACCGAGGAGGACTACCGCCGGTTCGGCCTCGACCGCCGCGCCCTCGCGGAGATCCTCGCCGTCGGCGCGACCGGCATCGAGCGGGCCGACCGCGCCCCTGTGCCGATCGCCGCTCCGCACGAAGAGGCGATGCGCCTGCAGAGGCTAGAGGGCGCCGCCCAGCCCGGCAGGAAGGACGGCCGCGCGGCCGCTTCCTCCTCCCGGAACGGGGCCGAGAGCCGGGAGTCCGCCCGCGACGCGTCGATCATGAGGAAAGTCGAGGCGCCGACGCTGGCCGTCGCCGGATCGGTCGAAGGAGGAGTCGAAGGGGGCATCGAGAGAGGCGTGATGGGCGGCGTTCTCGCGGGTGGGACGGCCCAGGAAGCCGGTACCGCACCGCCGGTCGTCTACACGGAAGCTCCTCCGGCGCCCGTCCCTCCCGAGCCCTCCCGGGCGGATCGACGCGAGGTCGCCGAGGAGCCTCTGAGGGTCGTCGGCGACGTCGCTTTACGGCCTTCGACCCCGTCACCGCCTTCGGCGCACGTCTCCGCTGGCCCGCTCGCGGTCTCCGCCCCGGCCTGGATCCGGCCCGTCGTCCCCTCGGCGGACGAGGTCGCGCGCCTCTCGCGCGAGGTCAAGGAGAACCCACTCGGGCGCGACGCCTGGAACCGACTCTCCGAGGCGCTCGCGGCACGGAAGGAGTGGACCGCCCTCCTCGACCTCGCGCGCCGCTGGCAGGAGTACGACCCGGAGAACCCGCAGGTCTACGAGTGCCGGGGCGAGGCCGCGCTCGCGCTCGGGAAGACGTCCGAGGCCCGCCGCGCGTTCGGCTCTCTCGTCGAGGTCGCGCCGGGCAAGCCCGAGCTCCTCCAGCGGGCGGGCCTCCTCCTCTTCCGCGCGGGGGCGACGCGACTCGCCGAGGCGCCGCTCCGGCAGGCCCTGAAGATCCGGCCCGACCGCGCGAACGCTTCCCGCCACCTCGCGCTCGTCCTCTGGCGCTCGGGACGGCACGCCGAGGCGGCGCGCGTCCTCGAGGAGGCGCTCGCGCGCGACTACCCGGGCTGGTACCGGAACGTCCGCCGCGTCCTCGCCGAAGAGCTCGCTCTCGTCTACCGCGACTGGATCGTCCGGGAGCCCGACAAGCGCGCCACGATCGAGCGGCGCGCCCGCGAGCGCGGCATCGACCTCGCGCGCCGCGACGCGCTCCGCGTGACGCTCGCCTGGGAGACCGACGCGAACGACGTCGACCTCCACGTCGTCGACCCCTCCGGCGAGGAGTGCTTTTACAGCCACCCGCAGAACGCCTCAGGGCTCGAGCTCTACGAGGACGTCACGCAGGGGCTCGGCCCCGAGGTGGTCCGGACCGAGAAGGCCGCGGCCGGGACGTACAGCGTCGGCGTCAACTACTTCGCCGCCGGCCCGATGGGCGTGGCGCGCGGGGTCCTCGTCGTCGTTCGCGACGATGGCAAGCCCGGCGCCACGCCGACCGTCGAGGTCCTTCCCTTCCGCCTCGTCCCGGAGGGGCGCGACATGAAGCTCCTCGCCCGGATCGAGACCGGCGGACGTCCCGTGGCGCGCTGACCTCCCGCGCCGCCCTCCGCCACGTCAGCCGCGGGGCCGCGAGGCCCCGCGGCGCGTCTCGGGGTCGACGCGCCGGGCGCGGGCCTGGATCTCGTCCATCCACGATTTCAGGTGCGGGGCGTGCTCGCGCGGGACGCACTCGCCGCAGATCTCGCGGGAGCGCGCCGCGATCCGCGCGAGCCCCGCGTCGAGCGAGGCCGGGCGCTCGACCTTCCCCTCCGCGCAGTCGAGGAGGTCTCCGAGAGCGCCGAGGGAGCCCGAGAGCGCGGCGAGGATCGACTCGAGGACCTCCTCGTCGGGCTCGTCGTCGGGGCGGTAGAGAAGCGCGTGGACGGTGCGCAGCTCCCCGGCGAAGACGAGCGTCGCGCCGGAGACCCGGAACGAGAGGTGCGCCTGCGGCGCCTCGCCCGACGAGCAGAGCCCTGCGAGCTCCTGGAACTCGGAGAGCGAGAGGTGGAGGTTCGCGAGGACGCGGGAGAGGCGGTCCTCGTTGGCGAGGCGGTGGATCTCCCCGACGAGCGCGTCCTGCCGCCGCGAGACGAACTTCGAGATGATCGCCCCGAAGACGAGGAGCTCCGCCGCCGCTTCCGCCACGGCCAGGACCCGCGCGGCGCCGATCGGGACGACGTCGCCGAAGCCGACGGACGTCGCCGTCACGAAGCTGAAGTAGAGGGCCGTGACGAGGCCGGCGAAACCCGTCGGGACGGGCGCCCCTCCCGCGAGGAGGCCGTGCCCCGGGACGTGCCCGAGCAGCCAGAAGACGATCCCGCACGTGGCGATGAGGGCGAGCCAGAGGAGGAAGAGCCCGGCCGTCGACGTCCGCTCGACGAAGTCGAAGAGGGCCGAGGTCGCGTTCCGTCGCAACGGGTCGGCCGCGCGCGACGCCCGCGGCGACGCGGCCGTTCCCCCCTCCAGCGAGAGGCCGGTGTCACGCCACCGCTCGAGGCCGCCCGGGTAGTAGCTCACGTCCTCGTAGCCGAGCTCGCGGAGCAGGCCGACGGCCTGCCGGCCGAGCGGTCACGTGAAGCCGCCGCAGTAGGTCGCCACGCGGGCCTTCCGGTCGGGGACGACCTCCGCCGCGCGGTTCGGGAGCTCCGCGAGCGGGAGGCTCCGCGCGCCCGGGATGTGCCCCGCCACCCAGCTCTCGTCCGGCAGGACATCGAGGAGGACGATCGTGCCGGCACCGAGCGCGCGCACGAGGTCGTCGTGAGCGATCTCGCGGACCTCGTCCGCGGCCTCGGGGGCGTGGACCGGGAGCATGGGCGGGGGGATCTTAGCGGGGCGCCCGCGCTTCGTCCCCTTCGCCGCCGGAGCCGGTGCCGACGAGCCCGGCGAGCCGCCAGCTCGCGTACGCGAAGAACGGCGCCGCCAGGACGTCGATCGTGTAGTGGACGTGCTGCCAGAGGACGCAGACGCCCACCGCGGCCGTACAGGCGAGGAAGAGTACCCGCCACCGCGCCGCCGTCACCGCGAGGGCGAGGAGAAAGAGCGTGGACGTGTGGCCCGAGAAGAACAGGTCCTTCGTGAGGAGCTTCGCCGGTCCGAAGAGGCGGACGAGCGGGTCGTTCAGCGGCAGCAGCCCCTCCGGCGCCTCGAGCGGCGTCACCCACATCGCGACGATCCGCAGCACCACCATCACGACGTAGGCCTCGAGCGCGAGGAGGAGCCTCCGGGGCCGCGAGACGAGCCACCCGACGCCCGCGGCGAGGCCGAGGTAGATCAGGCCGAACGTCAGCCACGTCAGGTCCCTCGGCGGGAGGAGCGCGAGGACGGGATCGGGGAGGACGACGCCCGGGCGCTTCTCGACGCCGTCGAGAAAGCTCGCGAGCCCCGCGAGCGCCGCGACGAGCGCGGGGAGGGTCAGCGCGAGCCGGAGGCGAAAGCCCGGGTCGCGAAGGGCCTCGCGCCAGGCCCCTGAGGTCGTCCCGCGGTTCTCGGGGTCGGAGGTGGAGACGGGCGACATGGCGGCCGATTCTGCGTCATCGCGGTCTCCGGTGGCGGGCCGTGCACAATGCCGCGGGAAGCGCTCCCCTCCGGAGGACCCGATGACCTGCCGCCGATCCGCCGCAGCCCCCGCGCTCCTCGCCCTCCTCACGGCGCTCGCCGCCGTTCTTCCTGCTGCCGGCGCCGCGAAGGACGCGGCCGCGCCGGCCCCGCGGCGGACCGTGGCGGTCACGGTCGACGACCTCCCGTTCGTCGGCTACGGCCTGCCGCTGGAGGCGATCCGGCCCCTCTCGCGCGACCTCGTCGGAGCCCTCGCGGCGAGGAAGGTGAAAGCGGTCGCTTTCGTGAACGAGGACAGGCTCTTCGTACCGGGCGAGATCGACGCGCGGATCGCGCTCCTCTCGGAGTGGCTCGATGCCGGGATGGAGCTCGGGAACCACACCTGGGGTCACCCGGGGCTCACCCGGACGCCTCTCCCCGCGATGGAGGACGCCGTCGTCCGCGGAGAGACCGTGACCCGCTGGCTCCTCGAGCGGAGGGGGAGCAAGCCGCGCTGGTTCCGGCATCCATTCACCCAGACCGGCCCGACGAAGGAGGTGAAGGACGCCTTCGAGGCGTTCCTCGCCGCGCGCGGCTACTCCGTCGCCCCGTTCACGATCGAGCACGAGGACTGGGTCTTCGCCTCGGCCGACGCGAAGCTCGCGGCCGACGGCGACGAAGCGGCCCGCGCGAAGCTCCTCGCGGCCTACCTCGACGACTTCGACGCCCGCCTCTCGTTCTACGAGGAGCGCTCGCGCGCCCTCTTCGGCCGCGAGATCCCGCAGGTCCTCCTGTCGCACGCGAACGCGCTGAACGCCCGCGCTATGCCCTTCCTCCTCGAGCGTCTCGAGAAGCGCGGCTACTCCTTCGTCGCTCTCGACGAGGCGCTCGCCGACCCGGCCTGGAAGAGCCCGGACGGCTACCTCGGTCCCTGGGGCCCTTCGTGGCTCCACCGCTTCGCGGCAGCGCGCGGCGAGGACGTGAAGGCGCTCTCCCGGGCCGAGCCCGAGGCGCCGAAGTGGGTTTCGGACCTCCACGCGGCGCGAAGCGCGGCGGCATCCCCGCCACCCGCGCCCCGCTGAGGCCCCGAGCCGTCAGCTCTTCTGGAGGCCGACGAGCGCGAATCCGGCTTCGCCCCCGACTTCGTCCCAGACACCGAGCGAGATCCTCGGCGCCGGGTCGTCGCTGACGACCTCGAGCCTGTAGGTGAGGTGCGAGGAGCCCTCCCGTTCCTCCTCTCCCGGCCGGACCTCGAACGCCTGCCTCTGTCGCGTCACCTCGGAGAAGTCGCCGTTCGGGGTGGCGGCGACGACGAACACCGAGAACCTGCCCTGGGCGGAGCTCGGGCCGGGGAAGCGGACGAGGGACCCGACGGGAATCCTCACCTCGACCGGTATCCGGTACTTCTTCCCCTTCGGCTGCGCCTCGCCGGCGACGGCCGAGATCGCGATTGTCGACCTCCCGTCGGGGGCGAAGAGGTTCGCGAGCGCCCGGTCGTTCAGCCGCTCCTCCATCGTCCGCTCCGCGACCGTCGCCCGGGTCCGTACCTTGAGGCCGGGCCGTCTCACGCGGACCTTCACCGAGGCGGGCCGGGTCCCGCCGGTGGCCGGAAAGCCGATCGAGTAGAACGAGCCGAGGTCGGCCGTGACCTGCTCGAGGAAGCGGGGCAGCTGGCCCGGGTGGCCGGCCGTCGCCCCGCCTGTCAGCCCGGTCACGAAGTCGAGGCCCGCCATCTCGTTCGTCCAGACCTCGTCGAATCCCGCTCCCCAGGCGCCGCTCCTCGTTCCAGGGTTCTGCAGGCGGGAATCGGCCGCCGACGGCATCGAGACGCCGTCGTAGGGGTAGATGCCGTAGAGCGTCACCCCGCTCGCGTTGGCTGCCGCGGAGAGCTCTTCGAGGAGGGGCCGGGCGTCCCGTTCGCGCGGCATCTCCGTCGGCGCGCCCCGCGGCCCCACGTAGTACTCGCGTCCCGGGTAGCGCCCGAAATGGTGGGCCACGACGACGAGCGACTTCCGGCCTTCCATCCCCGCCATCAGGGCGACGAGGCCCCGGAGAGCGGTCGTCTTCGCCTTCATCTCGGCGTACGCCTGCTGGACGCTGACCTCGCGGGAGAGGTCCCTGGCTCCCGCGTCCGCGGACGCGCCCTTCCCCGACCCGCCCGCGGCGGATCGGAACCAGAAGTCGCGCGCCGCCAGGTCGTCCAGCTCGGCGGCCTCGGTACCGAGGCGCGCGGCCCTGCGGGCGATCGCGTCCACCGTCCGGCCGAGGTCCTCGATGTCTCCCGTGAAGGAGCGGACGACCCTCACCGAATCGCCCCAGGAGACCAACATCGCCTCGTCCCCCGGTTCGAGCGACCTCGCGAGGAAGGCCTTCAGCCCGCCGAAGACCTGAACGCGTCGATCCGGATCCGGGAGGAAGAGCCGGTCGACGAAGACGACGACGCGGCGGGGCAGGCGGGTGGCCAGCCCGGGTTCGAGCGACGACGTGACCGGAGCCCCCCCTTCAGAACCGGCGGGAAGCGGGGCTGGCCCGAGGCCGCGCTCCTCGTGGAAGTTCGTGACCGCGACCGACCGGCCTCCGTGCAGGACCTCGAAGTCCGCAGCCGAGAGACCGTGGACCGGGCGGCCTTCGCGGTCGGTGACGACGACGTCGACCCCGAGGATCGAGACCTCCGCCGATGCGGAGTGCCTCGGCAGGTCGGAGACCGCCTGCGCCCCCGCCCGTCCCACCGGGAGGACGGCCGCGAGGGAGGCGGCGGCGACCAGGGAGAGCCTCCGGAGGATTCTCCGCGCTTGCGGGATGCCTCCGAGCCTGTTCGAGGACGATTCCATGGCTTGTCCCTCCTCGCCCACACCCCGACGCATATAACATGCCTGCTTCGGACGGGGCGGGCACCCGCCGCCTCCGGCCTGAATTTCTGAACGAGGGGGCTCCATGTACACGCTCGTCCTTCTCCGCCACGGTGAGAGCCAGTGGAACCTCGAGAACCGCTTCACCGGCTGGACCGACGTCGACCTCACCGAGAAGGGGCGCGAGGAGGCCCGCGACGCCGGCCGCCTCCTCCGCGAGGGGGGCTACGACTTCGACGTCGCCTACACGTCCGTCCTCAAGCGCGCGATCCGCACGCTCTGGATCGCCCTCGACGAGATGGACCGGATGTGGATCCCGGTGATCCGCGCCTGGCAGCTCAACGAGAGGCACTACGGCGCCCTCCAGGGACTCAACAAGTCCGAGACCGCCGAGAAGTTCGGCGAGGAGCAGGTCAAGGTCTGGCGGAGGAGCTACTCGACGCCGCCGCCCGAGCTGACGCCCGAGGACGAGCGCTTCCCCGGCCACGACCGGCGCTACGCCTCGCTGAAGAAGGGAGAGCTGCCGCTCACGGAGTCGCTGAAGGAGACCGTCGCCCGGGCCGTCCCCTACTGGGAGAGCGTCATCGCCCCCGAGGTGAAGGCCGGCCGCCGCGTCCTCGTCGCGGCCCACGGCAACAGCCTCCGCGCCATGGTGAAGTATCTCGACGGGATCTCCGACGACGAGATCGTCGGCCTGAACATCCCGACCGGCGTCCCGCTCGTCTACCAGCTCGACGACGACCTGAAGCCGCTGAAGAGCTTCTACCTCGGCGACGAGGAGGCGGTGAAGGCGAAGGCCGCGGCCGTCGCGAACCAGGGGAAGAAGGGCTAGACGATCCGCTCGCGGATCCGCGCCGAGACGAGGTCCATCACCCAGACCGCCACGGCGATCAGGAGGACGAGCGTCCCGACCTCGCCCCACTCGCCGAGGTCGACGCGCGGCTTGAGGATGTAGCCGATGCCGCCGCCTCCGACGAAGCCGATGATCGTCGACATCCTCACGTTGATGTCCCAGCGGTAGATCGTGAAGGAGAGGAACGGCGGGATGACCTGCGGCACGACGCCGTAGCGGAGGACCTGGAGCGTCCCGGCGCCCGTCGCCTTGATCGCGTCCATCGGCCCGCGGTCGATGCTCTCGATCTGCTCCGAGTAGAGCTTCACGAGCGAGGCGACGGAGTGGACCCAGAGGGCGAGGACGCCCGCGAACGGCCCGATGCCGACCCACGAGATGAAGATAAGGGCCCAGACGAGCGGCTCGACGGCGCGCGTCAGGTTCATGGCCGTCCGGAGGAGCGTGTAGACGACGCGGGCCGAGGTCTCCTCGCGCGTGAGGTTCCGGGCCGCGGCGAAGGAGAGGACGAAGGCGATGGGGATGGCGAACGCCGTCGCCATGAAGGCGAGGAAGAGCGTCTGGACGAGGAGGATGAGCCCCTCGAAGAGGACGGAGCCCGACGGGTGGAGGAGCCCGCGGACGACACCCGCCGCCTTGTCGAAGTTCGTGAGGAACGTCCTCACGTCGACCTCGGTGACGAGCCACCCCGTGAAGAACGTCAGCTCGACGAAGAACAGGGTGAACCAGCCGCGGAGGGTCCGGTCCCACGGGACCTCGGACTCCGCCTGCGGGAGGGCGTCCGCGAAGCTCTGGCCGGGCGTCCCGCCGACGACGCGGGCCGCCGCCTGCCACAGCGCCGCGAGGGCGAGGCCCGCGCCGCCGAGGAGGGCGTAGTGGAGCCTTTCGAGGATCTCCTGGGCGGTCCGGAGCGACCCCTCCACGACCGGGAAGACGAGGGCGCGGCCGAGGAACTCCGCCATCAGGAGGAACGAGGCGAGGAGGAGGGCGTCGACGAGGAGCGCGAGGGCGCGCGTTCCGGGACCGGCCGGGACCGGGTGGCGCTTCACGAGGCCGCCTCGAAGCCGAACTCGGCCTCCTGGCCGTAGATCGACTTCAACGTCGCGAGGTCGAAGTCCTCGGGCTTTCCCTCGGCGACGAGCTTCCCCTCGCGGAGCGCGACGGCGCGCGTCGCGTAGCGCTTCATCAGGTCGAGGTCGTGGAGCGAGCAGACGACCGTGATCCCCTCTTCGCGGTTCAGCGCCTCGACGTGCCGCATGACGGAGTTCCGCAGGGCCGGGTCGAGCGAGGCGACCGGCTCGTCGGCCAGGATGAGCTTCGGCCGCTGCATGAGGGCGCGCGCGATGGCCACGCGCTGCTGCTGCCCGCCCGAGAGGGCGTCGGCGCGGCTGTCTCCCCGGTCTCCCATCCCCACGCGGTCGAGGCACGCCTGCGCCTCGGCCCGTTCCGCGTCGGAGAAGAAGAGGAAGAGGCTTCGCAGGGTCCCCGCCCGGCCGAGGGCGCCGGAGAGGACGTTGTCCCTCACGCTGTGCCGCTTCACGAGGTTGAACTGCTGGAAGATCATCCCGACCTCGCGGCGCAGGGCGCGCAGCTCGGCCCCCTCGGCCTTCGTCACGTCGCGGCCGAAAATCGAGACGCGCCCCTCGGTCGGGTCGACGAGGCGGTTGATGCAGCGGAGGAGGGTCGACTTCCCCGAGCCCGAGAGCCCGAGGACGGCGAGGAACTCCCCCTCGCGCACCTCGAGCGAGACGCCGTCGAGCGCCTTGATCCCGTCGGGCCAGACCTTCGAGAGCTTCTCGACGGATACGGCGGCGGGCGAAGTCACTTCTTCCCCTCCCGCTTCTTCCGGAGCTTCTCCTCCTCGGCCTCGAGGAGCTGGACGGCGCTGACGCCCGTCGTCTTGAGCGCCGAGCGGAATCCGTCGAAGGTCCCGTCGTCGCACGGCCTGGCGGCGACGGCGGCGACGAGGTCGAGGTAGGCGCGGAGCCCCTCGGGGGTCGCGATGAACTTCTGGAGCGAGCGCTCGAACCTCTCCCACGTCGCCTTCGGGAAGCCCCGCCGCACGCAGCAGACGTCGTTCGGGATCGGGTCGGTCAGCGCGAGGACGCGGACCTCGTCGAGGAAGGCGAGCCGTCCCTCGTCCGTCGGGATCCGCTTCATGATCAGGTGGCGCGCGTCGGCGACGAAGGTGTGCTCGATCTCGTTCACCTTGCCGGGCGGCGAGTAGAAGGTCGAGCCTCCCGCGACCTTGCCGTCGGCGACGGCCTGGACGACGTTCGCGTGGCCGCCGGCGAAGTAGACGTGCCCCAGCTTCACGGAGGCCCGGTTCAGGAGGTTCACCGGGAAGATGTACCCCGAGGTCGACGTGGCGTCGGAGTACGCGAAGGGGCGTCCGTTCAGGTCCTCGAGGCGCGAGACGCCGGAATCGGTCCGGGTCATGACCGAGCCGTAGTAGACGGTGACCCGTTCGCGCGCCGCCTCGGTGGTCTTGAAGACGACACGGGTCTTCTCGAGCGTACCGGGACGGTCGTACTCGAGGAGCTTCCGGCCGTCGCCGACGAGGTCCTTCGGCCCGGAGAAGACCCAGCCCGACGCGGCGGCGTCGACGGCGTCCGGGCGGTCGAGGAGCACCTGGACGGCGTCCTTGTCGTTCGGCACGGGCACCTCGGTCCAGCCGGGAGCCCAGCGATCGAGCTCGGGGGAGAGGGCCGCCCGGAGCTCGGGCGAGAAGCTCTTCGGAACCGCGATCCGCTTCCCTGCGAGGTCGGCGATCTTCGCCGGCTCGCCGGCGGCATTGCGCGTGACGAGGACGGCGTAGCGCTCGGCCTCCCTCACGACCTGGAGGCGCGCCTCGGCCCCGTAGCGGGCGTTGGCGACGACGTAGGCGAACGCGGGGACCCAGGCGATGTCGGCCTGGCCGACTCCCAGCGCCTGGACGACGGCCGCGTAGCTCGTCGGGACGGCCGAGCGGATGACGATGCCGGAGTCCTTCCGCACGAACTCGGCCAGCTCGTTCCCGCGGCGGGCGAGGGTCCCCTGCTCGACCGACGGGACGAAGAGCATCCGGATCACCTCGCCGCCGGCCCGCTCGATCCGGCCCCGCCTCACGAGCCCGGCGACGAAGCCGAGGAGGAGGAGCGCGGCGAGAAGCCAGCCGAGCCTGGGAAGGATCGAGCCCCGGCTCGCCGCCGGGCGGTCCCTTTCCCCGGCGTCCTCTCCTCCGCGCCTCATGCCGGGGCGGGAGTCTAAGGCATCCGAGTGAAATCCCGAGGGCCGGGTTCGGCGACGGGATCGACGCTAGCATCCAGCCGTGCGTCTCCGCCGTCCTGCCGCGCTCATCCTCCTCGTCCTACCGCTGGAGGCCGCACGGCCGGGCCCCGCCGGCGCCGCCCGCGCCGCGGAGCC
>CAZNSS010000080.1:0-11085 GCA_964575465.1 uncultured Holophagales bacterium
GACCGGCTGAAGGAGCTCGAGAAGGCGATCTTCACGAAGATGGCCGGGCCGCGCGAGCACGCCTGGGTCGACAAGCACCTGATCGGGAAGAACGCGAACGTCATCCTCCGGAAGATGGGGATCTCCGCCCCCGACTCCGTGAGGATGGTCGTCGTCGAGGTCGACCAGGACCACCCGCTCCTCTGGACGGAGCAGATGATGCCGGTGATGCCGGTCTGCCGCGTTCCGAGCGTCGACGCGGCGATCGACCTCGCCGTCCCCGTGGAAGGTCGCAACCGGCACACCTTCGTCATGCACTCGCGGAACCTCGACGCCCTCTCGCGGATGGCGAAGGAGTGCGACGCGTCGATCTTCGTCAAGAACGGCCGTTCGCAGGCCGGCCTCGGGCTCGACGGCGAGGGCTTCTGCTCGTTCACCATCGCGAGCCCGACGGGCGAGGGGCTCACCTCTCCGCGCAGCTTCTCGCGCTGGCGCCGCTGCGTCCTCGTCGACAACTTCCGGATCACGTAGATGACCACGCACTTCATGCGCCATGAGGGTCGAAGGTCGCGTCCCGCGACCTTCTCACGGACGCGATGAAACGCGCCGCCGCGCTTGCCGTCCTCGACTTCGCCCAGATCCCCGCGGGGCTCGAGGCGACGGACGCGATGCTGAAGAAGGCCCCCGTCGCCTTCTTCCGCTCCGGGACGGTCACGGCCGGGCGCTACCTGACGCTGATCGGCGGCACCCCCGCCTCGGTCGAGGAGGCGCTCGCCGAGGGGCTCGCCCGCGCCGGCAGGCACCTCCTCGACCACCTCTACCTCGCCGACGTCCACCCGCGCCTCCTCGACGCCCTCGAGGGGCGGCGCGGCGAGGACGGGACCGGGGGGCTCCTCATCCTCGAGACGACGACGGCCTCGTCGATCGTCCTCGCCTGCGAGAGGGCGCTCAAGGGGACGCTCGTCGACCTCGTCGAGGTCCGCCTCAGCGACGCCGGCCTCGCCGGCAAGGGGCTCGCCCTCCTTCGCGGCGACCTCCACGAGCTCGAGGCCGCGGTCGACGTCGTCGCGGGCGTGCTGGCCCCGGCCGCGGAGCTGTCGTACCGCGTCCTGGCGCGCCCGCACGACGCCCTCGCGCGCGAGAACGCGCTCGGTACGGCCTTCGCCGCGAGCCGCTTCGTCGACCTCGGCGGCGAGGAGGCCTCGTAGTGCTCCTCGGGCGCGTGATCGGCCGGGTCGTCCCGTGCGTCGTCACGCCGGGGCTCGAAGGTGTCCCGATGCTCCTCCTGCAGCCGCTCGGCAAGGACGGCGCGCCGAAGGGGAAGGCCCTCGTCGCCGCCGACCCGACCCGGATGGCGGGAGAAGGCGAGCTCGTCGCCTACGAGGGGGGGCGCGAGGCGGCGCTCCTCCTCGACCCCTGGTTCGTCCCGGTCGACCACGCCGTCGTCGGCATCGTCGACTCGCTCCACCTCCCGGAGAAGGGGAAGACGTGATCACGGGACGTGTGATCGGCGAGATCACGGCGACGATCCGCCACCCGTTCTTCGAGGGGAAGAAGATGCTCGTCGTGGCGCGCACGGGGGCCGACGGCGCCGAGACGGGCGACTACGTCGTCGCGATCGACGCGGTCGGGGTGGGGCCCGGGGACCCGGTCCTCGTCCTCGACGAGGGGACCGGCGCGCGCCAGGTCGTAGGCGAAACGACGGCGCCCGTCCGGACGGTCGTCGTCGGGTTCCTCGACCGCGTCGACCTCGCCTGACGTGTCCGCCGAGCCGCCGCCTCCGCCCTTCCTCCCCCCGCCTCCTCCGCCGCCGGTCCCGCCGCTTCTCCCTCCCCCGGTCCTCGCACCGTCCGTCCCACCCGCCGGGAAGCCAGCCGTCCTTCGCTGGTACCGCGTCTACCTCGGCGCGATGTCGGCGATCTACCTCGGCTGCGTCGTCCTCGGGGTCCTGCTGCTCTGGTTCCGGGCGGAGGTCGCCTCGTGGCCGCCGCGGGACGACCCGCGGACGATCCTCGTCTACGGCGTCGTCCTCGCCGTGATCGGATCGGTCCTCCACACGGTCTTCTTCGCGGCCTTCTTCCTCCCGCGCCGCCCGTGGGCCTGGATCGCGCACCTCGTCCTCATCGCCATCGGCCTGACGAGCTGCTGCACGCTGCCGGCGGCGATCCCGCTCCTCGTCTCCTGGCTGAAGCCGGAAACCCAGGCCTGGTTCGGACGGCGCGCCGGGAGCGTCTAGACTTCGGGGCGTGCGAGCCTCGAAGAGCCAGCTCCTCCCCGCGCGGGGCCTCCGTGCGGCGCTTGCCGCGGCCGCCTTTCTCGTCGGCTCCTGTGCCCCGTCGGGGGGCGGGACGTCCGCGGCGGACGGGAGCGCGGGAACGAAGACCGCCGAAGACGCCGGGTCGGGCGCGGCTCCCGCGGCACCGTCCTCGCCCGCCGTCTCGCTCGGCGACCTTCCCGCCGCCGTCGGCCGGCTGGAGGCCCTCCGGCAGGAGGTCGAGGGCGCCCTCGTCGTGGACGACGAGGAGAAGGCGACCGCCTCGGGTCTCGAGGCAACGCTTCGGCGGATGACGCGGTTCCGGGAGCGCGTCGACGGGCTCCCGTACGACGAGCTCCTCGAGGTTTCCCGTCGCGTCGCGACGGCCGACCGGTGGGTCTCCTCGACGGCGAAGGTCGTCTCGAGCCGTCTCGGAAGGGTGGAGCGGGACGGACTCAGGGTGGCGGAGCTGCGGGAGACGTTCGAATCTCTCGCCGAGCTGGCGGGGCGGACGAACGCCCCGCCGGAGATCCGGCTCAGGGCCGGGATCTGCCGGTCGCAGCTCGACGAGCTCGCCGCGAAGCTCGCGGCGCGGCGCGACGAAATCCTCGTCCTCGTCGGCAAGCTCGCCGAGGTGAGCGGCAACGTCGCCTCGCTCAAGGCCGGGCTGGAGGCGAACCTCGATGCGGTCCGGAGGGGGCGTGCCTCGGGGTCTGCCGAGCCGATCTGGAACGTCCGGGTCACCGGGAAGGACGTCGTCTCCGCGACAGCCGAAAGGCTCGCCCGGGACTTCCGTCGCGTCGGGCTCTGGGCCGAGCGCCAGTCCACGCAGCTCGCCGTCGTCGCGGTCCTCGTCCTCGGCGGGACGATCCTCCTCCTCCGCCGACTCCGGCCGGGCGTCGCCCGCCGGGCCGAGACCGACTCCGCCGCCCTCGCGACCCTCCGGATCATGGAGAGCCCGATCGCGGCGGCGATCCCCGTGACGCTCCTGGCCATCCTGATCTTCTCGCCGACGGCGCCGGCCTTCGTCTACGACCTCGCGCTCGTGCCGTCGGCCCCCGCCGCGGCGTGGGTCATCGTGAAGATGCTCGGGCGCCGCGTTGCGCGAACCGTCTGGGTCCTCGCCGCCGTGCTCGCCTTCGAGCCGGCCCGGAGCGTCCTCGGGGGCCTCCCGCTCACCGATCGTCTCGCGCTCGCCCTCCAGACCGCGCCGCTCGCCGTCGCCCTCGCGCTCGACCTCCGCGGCGGCCGGTTCGAGGGCCTCGTCCGCGGCCGTACGGGGAGTCTCCTCCGGGCGGCGGCCTGGCTTCTCGCGGGCTGCCTCGCCCTCGCGGCGGTGGGGAGCCTCGTCGGGTGGGTCGGGCTCGCCGAGGTCCTCAGCCAGGGCGCACTCGGCACGCTCGGAGGGGTCTTCCTCGTCCTGGCGAGCTACCTCGTCCTCGAGGGTCTCCTCCACGCCGTCCTCTCCTCCCGGCCGGCCCAGGGCCTCCGGATCGTCCGGAACGACGCCGAGAAGGTCGGGGGAGCTCTCCTCCGGGGACTCCGCGTCGTCGCCGGCCTCCTCGTGATCCTCATCGGTCTCGCCTCGTTCGAGCTCCTCCGTCCCCTCGTGAAGGTCCTCTCGGGAATGACGTCGGCGAGGCTGGCGGTCGGGTCGCTCACGGTCTCGGGGGGGGCGATCGTGGCGTTCGTCGTCGTCTTCGCCGCGACGATCGCCCTCTCCCGCCTCCTCGGCTTCCTCCTCTCGGAAGAGGTTCTCCCACGGTTCGATCTCGGCCGGGGCGCCGCGTTCGCGGTCTCGATGATGACGCGCTACCTCGTCCTCGTCGTCGGCTTCACGATGGCGGCCGGGGCAGCGGGGATCGACCTCTCGCAGGTCGGCTTCCTCGCGGGCGCCCTCGGCGTCGGCATCGGCTTCGGCCTCCAGAACGTCGTCAACAACTTCGTGTCGGGCCTCATCCTTCTCTTCGAACGGCCGGTGCAGGTGGGGGACGCCGTCGAGGTCACGGGCGCGTCGGGCTCCGTGACGCGGATCGGCATCCGGGCGTCCGTCGTCCGGACCTTCGACGGGGCCGAGGTCATCGTCCCGAACGCGGACCTCATCTCGAAGCCCGTCACGAACTGGACCCTCTCGGATCCGAACCGTCGCTTCGACGTCGCGGTCGGCGTGGCCTACGGCTCGCCGCTCGAGACGACGGCGCAGGCGCTCCTCGCCGCGGCCCGGCGGACGAACGGGCTCCTCCCGGCCCCCGGTCCCGAGGCGTTCTTCCAGAGCTTCGGCGACAGCGCGCTCGTCTGGACGCTCCGGGTCTGGATCCGGATGGACGAATCGCCGAAGGTCCTGAGCGAGCTCAAGCGCTCCATGAGCGAGGAGCTCGCGAAGGCGGGCCTCGAGGTTCCCTTTCCGCAGCGCGACCTCCACATCCGCTCCGTCGCCCCCGAGGCGCGCCTCGCGCCCGACGGAAGGGGAGATCCGTCCACCGCCTGAACCGACGCCGGCCTCCCCGACCCGGGGCCACCCGAATCGGGGTCACCCGAATCGGGGTCAGGCGTGAAATCGTGTATTGTCGGCCGATGCCGAGACCGCCTCGCCTCGACGCTCCGGGGAGCGTCACCCATGTCGTCGCCCGGGGGAACGAGCGGCGACCCATCTTCCGCGACGACGAAGACCGGACTCGCTACCTCGAGCTCCTCGCCGAGGCCTGCGAACGGTACGGCGCGAGGGTCCACGCGTACTGCCTCATGCCGAACCACGTGCACCTCGCGCTGCAGACGGCCGCTGACCCGGTCTCGCGCGTCGTCCACGCCCTGCACTCGCGCTACGCCCAGTACTTCAACCGGCGGCACGGGAGGAGCGGGCACCTCTTTCAGGGGCGCTTCCAGGCCATCGTGATCGACCGGGACACCTACCTTCTGGAGGTCGTCCGCTACATCCACCGGAATCCGGTCAAGGCGCGCCTCGTCCGGCGTCCGGAGGAGTTCCCCTGGTCGAGCCACCGCTTCTACCTCGGCACGGCGCCGGCGTGGCTGGTCGCGGGAGAGGCGCTCGCTCTGCTTGCCGGCAGCCGCCCCAGGGCCCGCCGTCTCCTGCAGGAGTTCGTCGCAGGGTCGGCGGAGGGCGGCTACGACCCCGACGTGTCGCGGCTCGGCAGCGTCGTCGGTTCCGAGGACTTCGTCCGGGCCGCTGTCGAGAGGGCCGGCCACGCGGAGCTCGCCCGAAGGGTGCTGGCGGTCGAGACGGTCGCCGAGACCGTCGCGCGCCACGAAGGCGTGACGCTCGGTGAGCTCTGCGGTCCCGGCCGCCATCGTTCCCTCTCCCGGGCGCGGAGTCTCTGCGCGCTCCTCGGCCGCGAGACCGGCGCGATCCCGCTCGCGAGGACGGCGCGCTTCCTCCACCGGGACCCGTCGACCCTGTCGAGGGACGTCGCGCGGTTCCTCCGTCGCCTCGTCGAGGAGCCCGAGGAGGCAAGGCGCTTCGCCGAGCTCCGCCGCGAGCTGCCGGGTTGAGCCGCCCGGCAGACGGCTTTCACACCGAAATACACGATTTCACGCCTGACCCCGAGGGGCGGGTGCCGAGCGGCGTTCCGGGCGTGTGAGAGGATCGGGCGGGGTGCGGAACCTCCTCTTCTTCGACCTCGACGACACGCTGCTCGACCACCGCGGGGCGGAGGAGGCGGCGCAGGGGGAGACCTTCGCGGCATTCGGCGCGCTCTTCGGCGACGTGGGGCTCGAGGCCTGGCTCGCCGCCTACCGCGAGGCGAACGCGGGTCTGTGGTCGGCGTACGGCCGGGGCGAGATCGGACGCGAGGAGCTCCAGCGGCGGCGGTTCGCCGACCCGCTCGGAGCCTTCGGCCTCGACAGGGACGCGGCCGGAGAGGTCGGCGACTTCTACCTCGAGCGGTACCGCCGGGCGTGGCGGCTGAACGAGGGGGCCGAGGAGCTCCTCGCCGCGGCCGCGGAGCTGGGGGAGGTCGGGGTCGTCTCCAACGGGTTCCGGGAGCTGCAGCGGGCCAAGATCGCGCGCTTCGAGCTCGAGCGGTGGGTACGGCACGTCGTCCTCTCGGAAGAGGTCGGGGCGATGAAGCCCGCGCGGGCGATCTTCGACGCCGCGGTCCGCGCCTCCTCGGGCGGCGCGGGAGAGGGCGGGGGCCGAAAACTCTACCTCGGTGACCACTGGGAGACGGACGTCCTCGGCGCCAGGGCGGCCGGCTGGTTTCCCGTCCTCTACAACCCGCGGCGGCTGGCTCTCCCCGGGCCCGTCCTCTACGTCACGCGCCTCGCCGACGCCGTTCCGCTCCTCGCGTGACTCGGGCCCGGCGGCGGGCCGCAGGGCCTCGCCCGGCGCGGACGCCTAACCCGTTCGGGGGATGCGGCGACGCCCGGGACCAGCGATAGTCGATCCCGTCCGGTGCGGACGGCGGACCCCGGAACACGACCGTCCGGCGGGAGGACGCCATGCCGCGCGAGCCGGAAGTCGGCGGGACGAAGGACCCCGGGGCCCGGGGATGCGAGGCCGGCCTGCCGGCCGCTTCCGGCGCCTGCGGCTCCTGCGACGTCGCGCGGGAGCTCGCCGCCGAGAAGGCGAGGCTCGTCGCGTGGCTCGCGCACGAGCTGAGGACGCCGCTGAACTGCGTCCTCGGCTACGCCGAGATCCTCTGCGAGGGGCTCGCGGCCTCCGGCCACTCGCCGCACCTCTCCGACGCCGAGCGGGTCCGGGAGCTCGCCATCCACCAGCTCGCTCTCCTCGACGACGCGCTCGACCTCGCGAGGCTGGAGTACGGAAGCTTCCCGCTCCGGATCGAGCCGGTGGACGCCGTCCGGGTGCTCGGGGAGGTCGCCGCGGCGTCGCTCCCTCTCGTGCAGAGGCGCGGGAACCGTCTCCACCTCGCCGTCGACGCCGAGGGCTGGGTCCTCGCCGACGGGACGCGGCTCCGGCAGGTCCTCCTGAACCTCGTGAGCAACGCCGCGAGGTTCACCGCGGACGGCCTCGTCGCTCTCGGGGCGACCTCGCGCGAGGGCTTCGTCTCGCTGCACGTGAGGGACACCGGCTGCGGGATGACGCCGGCCGAGGCGGACCGGGCCTTTCGCCCCTACCAGCAGGCGAACGGCGCCGTCTTCGCCGCCCGCGGAGGGACGGGACTCGGCCTCGCGATCTCCAGGGAGCTCTGCGAGCGGATGGCCGGGTCGATCGCCCTCGAGAGCGTTCCGGGCGAGGGGACGACCATGACCGTCACGCTGCCCGCCGCCCGGGCCGCCCGGCTTTCCCCGCCCTGAGCCCTCCCGGCTACGCCACGGTTGCCACCTTGTCGACGGAGAGCGCGAGCTGGACGACGAGCTTCCAGTCGGCCGAGACGAGGTCCGACTGGACGTGCGCGAGACCGTTCCGGAGCGCCTGGATCCGCTGGAACGCCTCGTCCGCCTGACGCTTCGAGCCGAAGCGGGTCCCCGCGAGGAACTCCGGCCTCTTCGTCAGGAGCGAGCCCTTGTCGGCGAGCTGGATGCAGTCGAGGAGGTCGTCCTTCTGGCCCCGCCGCCGGCGCTCCTCCCGCAGCTGCTCGGCCCTCGCCCGCCGCGACGCGGAGAGGAGCTCCGCCCAGCTCCCGTCCGGCCACGTCTCCCGGATCGTCCGGGCCAGGTACGTCTCGAAGATCGTGATCATCCCGAAGAGCCACATCCTCACCGGGGGCTTCTCGAGGTCGCGGAAGGTGACGATGCCCCCCGGCCGGCCGAGAATCGAGACGAAGCAGCGCCCGTTCGCGTCGAGGGAGGCGATGGTGTCGACGAGGGACGCCGTCGACGGGACGAGGTCTTCGGAGACGAACGCCCGCGCGTGGTCGCCGAGCTGCCCGGCCCCGAGGTCCGACCCGAACGCGTAGCCCTCGACGAGGCCCGCCCGGCGGACGCCGACGAGGCTCCAGCCTCGTCCCTCGAGGAACGCCCGGACTCGGGTGGACGAGGCCTCCTCGTCGAACGAGACGAGAGGCTGGGCCACGTCCATGACCGAGAAGGCCGAGAGGAAGAGGGCACGGGTGCGGTCGGCGGGATGGTCGCCGGTCGGAGGGGTCCAGGAGTCCATTCCGGCATTCTAGGCATCCGCCGCCTCCCGGAACGGCGCGCGAGGGAGGATGATCGCGGGTCGTGAGAGTCGCCGGCCCGGCTCACCTCGCGCTCCCCTTCCTCTTCGCCGCCGTCGTGCCGGCCGCCGGCTGCGGGAAGAGCCCGGTGTCCACCCGTCCCGCGGAACGGAGGACACTGACGGTCGCCGTCCGGGCCGACGTCACGGGGATCTTCCCGAATCCTCCCGCAAGCAACGAGGCCTTCACGATCGACCTCTTCTCGAACGTCCTCGAGGGACTCTTCCGGATCGACTCGGCCCTCGCCGTGAGGCCGGCGCTCGTCACGAGCTGGTCGAACGCCGACGGCAGGACGTGGACGTTCCGGCTCCGCGAGGGCGTCCGCTTCTCCGACGGCACTCCGCTGACGGCCGAAGACGTCGTGGCCTCCCTCCGGGCGGCGATCGACACCCCATTCCCGACGGGCGCGTTCCTCGCGGCGATCCGGAGCGTCGAGGCGCTTTCCCCCTTCGAGGTCCGCGTAACGACGCGGGAGGAGAGTCCGGCGCTGCCGTCCTACCTCACCGCGGGGTTCGTCCTCTCCCGCACCGCCCTCGCACAGAGGCCGATACCGCCGGTGGGGACGGGACCCTACGCCTTCGCGGGACGGGAGCCGGGGCGGACTCTCACGCTTCGCCGCAACCCCTACCACGAGCCGCGCACGGCCTTCGACGAGATCCGCATCCGCGTCGTGCCCGACGCGAGAGAGCGGGTCGCGGCGCTCCTCGCGGGTGACGCCGACATCGCCGAGGCCGTTCCCCTCGGGTCGGTCGACGCCCTCTCGCGCGACGAGAGGGTCACGGTCCTCGCGCGGCCGGGCATCCGGGTCCTCTACCTCGCCCCGCGCGTCGACCGGCCCCCGTTCGACGACCCGCGCGCGAGGGAGGCCCTCGACCTCGCGATCGACCGGGACGAGCTGAACGCCCGCGTGTACGGCGGGCGGGGCGTCCCCGCGTCGCAGCCCGTGCCGATGGCCGTGGTGGGGTACGAGGAGTCCCTCGCCGTCACGCGGGCCGACCGGGGGCGGGCCCGGGAGCTCCTCCGTTCGGTGACGGGAGGGCTCCCGGTCCGGGTCGTCCTCGACGCGCCGAACGACCGATACCTCGAGGACGCCGCGCTCGCGACGGAGGCCGCGAGGCAGATGGAGCTCGCGGGCTTCCGCGTCACCGTCCGGACGCGCCCGAAGGTGGAGTACTTCCCGTTCCTCGAGACGGGCGAGGCCCAGCTCTATCTCTTCTCCTGGGCGTGCGACACGCTCGAGGCGAGCGACGCCCTCGACGGGGCGTTCCGCTCCAGGGCCCCGGGCCGCCCGGCGAACCAGAACTACCAGGGCCTTTCCGACCCGGCGCTCGACCGGATCGTCGACGAGGCGGGTCGCGCCTCCGAGACCGGCGAGCGGATCCGGTTCCTCCGGAGGGCGATGGGCCGGCTCCGGGAGCTTCGGGCCGCGGCGTTCCTCGTCGTCATGCCGGAGACGATCGCGTTCTCGAAGCGGATCGCCTGGACCCCGCCGCCGACGCTCGTCCTCCGGCTCCACGAGGTGGCGCCCGCCCGGCTCTGAGGCGCCGGGCGCCGGAGCGGGTCCCCGGGCCTCAGCCTCCGAAGCGGGCGAGGCGGACGACCTTCTCGACGACCGAGGCGAGGAGCCGGGGCACGCCCGGGGAGCCGGGGGCCGCCATCGCCTCGGCGACCTCGAGCGCCATCCGTGGCTTTCCGTGGGCCTTCAGGGCGCGGTCGATGATCGCCCCCGGCGGGATCCGGCGCCGGCCGAGGAGCGAGGGAAGGACCCCGGCCCGCGCCGCGGCGGAGCGGTAGACGTGGGCGTACCCGGCTCCCCAGAGGTGGTGCTCGACGTCCCTCTCACGGAACCCGGTCACCCGCTCGCGGTCGGGCTCGCCCTCGAGGAAGGAGCGTGCGGCGCGCACGTAGTGCCGTCCCGCGTCGTCGCCGTCGGCGAGGAGGTGCCACTCGATCCCGAGGCCCCGCGCGAGCTTCACGAGCGGCGCGATGCCGCACTGCGCGAACTCCACGCAGCGGATCCCCTCGGCCGGGAAGTCGTAGCCGATGAGGCGCGCGACCTCCGGCAGGAGCCACGACTCGGTCTCTCCTTCCACGAGGAGCCAGCACCTCGCGAAGACGGACGTCGCCCGGTTCACGCGGATGTGGTACCCGACCCGCCGCATCTCGTCGACGGTGAGGGCGTCGTCGCGGACGGCGTGCACGGCGACCCCCGCCTCGCTCCTCACGAGTCGCCGGATGGCGTGCAGGGGGACCGAGGCGAGGAGGTCTCCCGAGTTCGTCGTGAGGACCTTCTGGCCCGGGACCCGGTCGATGAGGCGGAAGATGCGCGCGGCGAGGATCGGGTGGAGGTGCGCCTCGGCCTCCTCGATGAGGACGAGCTGCTCGGCTCCGCTGTCGACGGGGGAGCCGTTCTCCGCGTCGAGGACGGCGCCGAGGAGCATGAGGAGCGCGAGGCTCTGCATGCCGGTCCCCTCGCGCGCCTCGACCCGGAACGCATCCGAGGTGCCGAGGAGGATGGGCGTTTCCGCGAGGGCCTCCGTCGCGCGTCCCGTCGCCCGGGCCGGGATCCGGAGCCGCTCGCTCCAGCGCTCCGCGAGGGCGCGCGCGGCCTCGATCGGCTCGCGGAGCTCGTCGGGATGCGGGCGCCACGAGCCCGAGAACTTCCGGTAGGCGGTCTCGACGGTCCGGCGCAGCTTTCGCGTCACCTCGCCCTCGAAA
>CAZNSS010000081.1:0-10868 GCA_964575465.1 uncultured Holophagales bacterium
GCGCGAGCGTCCCGGTCGCGAAGCCGTAGGCGCCGAGGATCCCCTCGGGGCGGAAATCGCGCGACCCGAGGCCGTAGATGCCGGAGAAGAAGCGCGGCACGCCCGCGGCGGCGATCGTCCCGGCCTGGACCGCCTTCGTGAACGCGGTCCGGATGTCCCGGGCGAGCGGGTTGTCGCCCGCGAGCGGCTGGTCGGTCCGCTCCATCACGAGCACGTTCTTCTTCCCGACGAGGGCCGCGACGTAGGCCGCCTCGGGCGCGGGACGCAGGACGTTCACGTGGATCGACCCCGCCTTCTCCCCCTTCGCGCGAAGGTGGTCGACGGCGGCCTCGATGTTCTCCGCGGCCGAGCCGAGGGAGACGAAAACGGTCTCGGCGTCGTCACAGCGGTACTGCGAGAGGAGCCCGTAGTGCCGCCCCGTCAGCTCGCCGAACTCGGCGTAGGCCGCCTCGAGCATCGGGAGGATCGGCTCGCAGAACTCGGAGCGGTGCGCGACCACCCCGTTCATGTAGTGCTCCTGGTTCTGCACGGGGCCGAGGAGGAGCGGGTTCGTCAGGTCGATCATCCGCGGCACGCGGCGCCTCTTCGGGCCGAAGAGGGTGCGCTGGGCATCCGTGGGGCAGTCGATCAGGTCGTCGGGGGCGCCGAGGAACTCGCGCATCAGGGCCGCCTCGTGACGGAAGAAGGTCCGCTCGAGGTGCGAGGTGAGGAAGCCGTCCTGGATGTTGATGCCCGGCGTGAGGGCGAGCTCGGTGACCTTCCGGATGATCAGCGCCTGGTCGGCCGCCTGCTGGGAGTCCTTTCCGAACAGCATGATCCAGCCCGTGTCCAGGACGGCGTAGATGTCGTCGTGCCCGCAGTGGACGTTCAGGGCGTGCTTCGTCAGCGCCCGCGCCGAGACCTCGAGGACCATCGTCGAGAACTTGCCGGGCGCGTGGTAGTACTGCTCGGCGCCGTAGACGATCCCCTGCCCCGAGGTGAAGTTCACGGTCCGCTTGCCGCAGACCGAGAACGCGATCGCACCGCCCTGCGCCGAGTGCTCGCCCTCCGTCTCGCAGGCGAGCTTGGCCCCTCCGAAGACGTTCAGGTTCCCCTCGGCGAACGACAGCTGGTAGTTCTCGCCCATCTCCGTCGACGGGGTGATCGGGTAGAAGACGCCGCCGTCGGTGATCCGCGCCTCGGTGTGGTAGGAGACGAGCTGGTTGCCGTTCGTGGTGATGCGGATCCCGGGGTACCGGGGTGTGCTGGGCATGGCGGCTCCTTCCCTGGTCGGCTCGGTGCTGCGCCGAAGCATAGGACAGACGAATGGCGGGAGGTGGAAGACCGTTCCGGTCCGCCGCGAGGCGGCCTCGTCAGGCGTCGAGCCTGGCCGCGATCGCGCGGACCGTCGAGAGGTTCCGGAAGGTGACGCGGAGGCCGAGGGCCTTCTCGAGCTTGCCTCCCGAGAAGTCCGATTCGGACGAACGGGTGCGGCAGAGCCACCAGACCTCGCGACCGGACACCGCGAGCTCGTCGGTGGGCGTCCGGAAGCAGTGGACGAGCTCGTGCTGCCCGGCGACCAGCGGTTCCTTCAGGAAGCCGACGTAGACGCCGTGGGCCTCGCCGACGGCGTCGGCGGGAAAGGGCAGCTGGGCGACGACGGCCGCGAGCTCGGCGGGGGTCCGGAGGAAGGCGGCCACTTCCCAGCCGAGGCCCGCCTCGAGCGACTTCTCGATCTTCGACTCGAGCGTCGCGGCACGGCCCCGGCCGGTCGTGAAGAGGACGTTCCCGCTGGCGATGTGCGTCGACACGCCGGTGAACCCCGTCTCCTCGAAGAGCTGGCGGAGCCTCTCCATCTTCACGACGCGCCCGCCGACGTTCACGGCGCGGAGGAAGGCGGCGTACCGGGGCACGGACCGAGATTACACGGAAACGCCGCGATTGGGGTCAGGTCTTGATTTTCTGATACAGGAGCCGGGAACCGGGTCCGGGCGCCCCCCCTCCCGCCGGGATGGGCCCCCCCCGGAGGAACTAGACTGGGGAGTACGGTGCCGGCTTCCGAAGTCCCGCCCGGGCCTCCTTCGCCGGAGGGCCGCCTCTCCGAGGCCGAGGCCCGGTTCGAAAGGCGCCGCCGGCAGGCCGGGCGCTTTCTCGGCCCCACGGCCTTCGCCCTCCTCCTCGCCTTCGGCCCGCCGGGCCTCGGGGTCCCCGCGGCGAGGCTCCTTGCGGTCGTCTCCTGGGTTCTCGTCTGGTGGATCACGGAAGCGGTCCCGCTCCCGGTGACCGCCGTCCTCGGCCCGGCCCTCGCCGTCGTCCTGGGTGTCGTCTCCCCGAAGGAGGCGTTCGCCCCGTTCGGGGACCCGATCATCTTTCTCTTCCTCGGGTCGTTCCTTCTCGCCGAGGCGATGAGCGTCCACGGCCTCGACCGGCGCCTCGCCCGGGCGGTCCTCTCCGTCCCGGCCGCGAGCTCCTCTCCCCGCCGAGTCGTCCTTTCCTTCGCGGCGATGGCCGCGGCCCTCTCGATGTGGATCTCGAACTCCGCGACGACCGCGATGCTCTATCCCATCGCGCTGGGCGTCCTCGCGACCGTCGAGGGGGACGGGCCTCGGCGGCCGCTGCTCCAGCGCTCCCTCCTCCTCGCCTGCGCCTACGGCTCCTCGGTCGGGGGGATCGGGACGCCGGTCGGCTCCCCCCCGAACCTCGTCACCATCGGTCAGCTCTCGTCCCTGGCCGGGATCCACGTCGGCTTCGTGCCGTGGCTCCTCGTTTCGGTCCCGATCATGGTCGCCCTGATCGGGTGCGCCGGCCTGGTGCTCGCTTTCGCGGTGAAGGGCGGCGAGTCGAAAGGACGGACGGCCGCCGCCCCCGTGACGGACAGCGGCGCCACGAGCACCGGGGAGCGGAGCGTCGCCGCCGCCTTCCTCCTCACCGTCGTCCTCTGGGTCGCACCGGGGATCCTGGCGCTCGTTCTCGGGAACGGCCACCCCCTCCCGGCCGCCCTCTCGAAAGCGCTCCCGGAGGGGGTCGTCGCGGTCCTCGGCGGGTCGCTCCTCTTCGTCCTTCCCGGCGGCGGCGCCGACCACCGGTTCGCGCTGACCTGGGGCGAGGCGACGCGGATCGACTGGGGGACTCTCCTCCTCTTCGGCGGAGGGCTCTCGCTCGGCGGGGCGATGTTCCGGACGGGTCTTTCCGAGACCCTCGGAAACGGGCTCGTCGGCGCGACCGGCGTCTCGACGACCGTGGGGCTCACCGTCGTCTTCTCCGTCTTCTCGATCTTCTTCACCGAGGTCACCTCGAACACGGCCGCCGCCACGATGCTCGTCCCGATCGCCGTCGCGAGCGCGCAGGCCGCGGGCGTCTCTCCCCTCGAGCCCGCCCTCGGCTGCGGGCTCGGGTGCAGCATGGCGTTCATGCTCCCGGTGGCGACGCCGCCCAACGCGATCGTCTACGGCTCCGGTCTCGTCCCGATCGGGACGATGGCGCGCGCGGGCCTCTGGATGAACGTCGCCGCGTGCGTCGTCATCCCTTCCGGCGTCCTCCTCCTCGTGCCTCTCGTCTTCAGGTAGGCAGCACGAACCGCGCGGCCGGGTCTCAGCGCGACCGGCGGCGGATCCCGGCGGCGAAGACGGCGCGGTCGAGCCGGGGAGTGAACTCGACGCCTTCGCGGACGCCGTACACCTGGACGGGCGTGTAGAGAGGGATGTACGGGAGGTCCCGGAGCGCCCTGTCGCGGACGGAGGTGAGGAGCTCCTCGCGGACGCCCGCGGGGACCGCGTCGGCCGCGCGCTCGATCATCTCGTCGACCTCCGGGTCCGCGTAGCGGGCAGAGTTCTCCGCGCCGAAGATGGAGTCGGGGCCGGCGGAGTGGAGGAACGACTCGTAGAGGCTCGAGACGTGCGCGGTCGCGACGCTCGCCGACGAGAGCGTGATCGGGGCCATGCCGAAGAGCATCCTGCGGAAGGCCTCGTCCCACGGCAGCGCCTCGACGGCGAGGCGGATCCCCACCGCGCTCAGCTGCCGCGCGATCTCGCGGGCGACGTGCCCCCTGTCGGTGTCGACCACGAGGGTCGAGTCGAAGCCCTCCGCGAAGCCTGCTTCGGCGAGGAGGCGCCTGGCACCCGCGAGGTCGGGCCCTGCCTGCGCGAGCGCCGGGTCGAAGCCGACGATCCCGGGCGGCGCAAGCTGCGAAAGGGGCCTGCCCTCTCCGCCGAGGGCCTCGCGGACGAGGAGCTCCCGGTCGAGCGCGAGCGACACGGCGCGGCGGACCCGCACGTCCTGGAACGGCGTCGGTCCGATCCGGGAGCTGCGCGGGAGGCGGCACGCCAGGAACGCCAGCGACAGCGTCGGCCTGCGGACGACCCGGAACCGTCCGAGCGGCTTTCCCGAAGCGTCGAGGGCCGCCCGCGGCAGCGGGCTCGTCACATCCGCGCCCGAGAGGGCGGCCTTCGTCCGACCCCCTTCGTCCGCCACCGCCTCGATCCGGAACTCGTGGGCGTCCGGCTTCGGCCCCCAATAGTGCTCGAAGCGCCGGCCCTGGACCGGCTCTCCGCCCGGGCCCGTCGTCCCGCCCGTGAAGATCCAGGGGCCCGTTCCCACGGGCCGCCAGACCTCGCTGTCGGGCGTGTCGCGCGGGAGGACGAGGATCCCCGTCAGGCGTGCGAGGAGGAGAGGTCGCGGTCGGCTCGTCACGATGACGACGGTGTGGTCGTCGACCACGCGGACCTCGATGATCGCGTGGATGTCCGACTCGGTGATGAACCCCTCGGCGAGGCGGCGCGCGCGGTCGAGAGTGACCTTCACGTCCTCGGCCCCGAACGGGCGCCCGTCGTGGAAGACGACGCCTTCGCGGAGCTGGAACCGCCACTCCGTCTCGCTCGGGCTCGTCCACGCCACGGCGAGGCGAGGCCGCAGCTCGAGGTCGGGGCCGAAGTCGACGAGAGGCTCGTAGAAGTGGCCGAGAACCGTGCGGGTCAGGTCGTCTCCGTGACGCTGGGGATCGAGCGTCCAGGGGCCGCCCGCCACGACGATCCGGATGGGGATCTCCGGCGCGGCCCGCTGGGCGCGCAGGAAGAGCGCGCTCCCCCCGAGCACGGCGAGGCTCACGAGGAGCGAGGCCCACGCGAAGGACGATCGCGAGCGGGGCGAACGGGTCACAATTTCCCCTTCGGTCCCGATTCCAGCAGATCGCGACCGACGCGGCAATCTTCGCTCCGCCTTTCCTCAGGCCTCGACGAACGAATGGCCGGCCAGCTCCCTCGCGTGGTCGCGGACGTCCGGGGGCCAGTTCTCCGACAGCGCGTCGAAGAGCTCGCGGTTCCCGGCGAAGAGCGCCCGGCACGACTCCTCGAAGCCCTCCTCGTTCCCGGCCATCGCGTTCATGAAGCGGTAGGCGGCGTCGCGCGCCTCGCGCCGCCGGCTTTCGCCGGCTCCCGCCCGCTTCGCCGTCTCGACGAGCCGGCGGAGCGTCACCGAGGCGCCGCCGGGCTGCATTCCGAGCCACTCCCAGTGCCGCGGAAGGAGCGTCACCTCGCGGGCGACGACGCCGAGCTTCGGCCGGCCGGGAGCGCGCGGGACGCTTCCCCCGGCCTCCGCCGGTGCGGGCTCCGCACCGCCGGAGGGTGGCGCTGGCAGTCGGGAAAGGACGTCGTGCACCGTTCCGCGGAGGTCGATCTCCACGGGCTCGCTGGTGCGCTGGTCGAAGACGAGGACCGTCGCCGGTTCCCCGCGATCGACGAGCTCCTTCGTCGCCCGCGCCACGGCGCGGAGGAGTCCTCTGGCGACGATCTTCGATCCCGCGAATGCGATGCAAGGGCGTTCCGCTTCCGGGTCCATCCGAGTCTCCTTCGGCCCAACCGGCCGGGACTATTTTACCCGGGTGAAATATGACCGTCAATATTACCCGGATGAAAACAACGGGGTTTCAGGTGCTCGAGGTCAGGCCCGTGGGGGCCGGGGTGCTCTCCGATGGCCGGAGCGTCCGGCGCGAGAAGCCCGCCCGGAATCGTCCACTGCCATGTCGGCCGCTCACCCGAACGGCGTCGATTTCCGCTTCCCCCCCCGTGCCGGGCGCGGTGCACGCCGTCGTCGCCGAGAATCCGGGGGAGATCGCCCGGCTCGTGCTCGACTTCCTCGGTACGATGCCGGCCGCACCCTCCCCGCCCTGACCGACCGCGGAACGCCTGCCCGGAGGAGGTCGTCCGTGAACCAGAGCGCCCCGTCGGACCCGCCGGCCCGCCCGACCGCGGGGGGCGTCCCGTTCGACGTCGCCGACCTCGGAGGCCTCACCCGAGAGGAAGCGGCCCGCCGCCGCTCCTCGGAGGGGCCGAACGAGCTCCCGACCGCGGGGAAGAGGGGTCCTTTTGCCATCGCGCTGGAGGTCGTGAAGGAGCCGATGTTCCTCCTCCTCCTCGCGTGCGGCGCGCTCTACCTCCTCATCGGCGACGTGCGCGAGGCGCTCCTCCTGCTCGGCTTCGTCTTCGTCGTCGTCGGCATCACCTTCGTCCAGGAACGGAAGACCGAGCGCGCGCTCGAGGCGCTGCGCGACCTCTCGAGCCCGCGCGCCCTCGTGGTCCGTTCCGGGGAGAAGGAGCGGATCGCCGGCCGCGACGTCGTGCGGGGCGACGTCCTCCTCCTGAGCGAGGGGGACCGGGTGCCGGCCGACGCGGTCGTCCTGAGCGCGACGAGCCTCTCGGCCGACGAGTCGCTCCTGACGGGGGAGTCGGTCCCGGTCGGGAAGTCGCCGGCCCGCGAGCCGCTCGAGATGGCCCCCCCCGGCGGCGACGACACCCCCTTCGTCTTCTCGGGGACGCTCGTCGTGAAGGGCCAGGGCGTCGCCGAGGTGCGGGCGATCGGCGGCGCGACGGAGATGGGGAAGATCGGGCGCGCGCTCGCTTCGCTGGAGCCGGAGGACACCCCGCTTCAGCGCGAGACGGCGCGTCTCGTGAGGCTCTTCGCCTTCATCGGGCTCGGGCTGTGCGGGACGGTCGTCGCCGTCTTCGCGGTCACTCGCGGGGACTTCCTGAAGGGGCTCCTCGCGGGGCTGACCCTCGGAATGGCGATGCTCCCCGAGGAGTTCCCGGTCGTCCTGACGGTCTTCCTCGCCCTCGGGGCCTGGCGGATCTCGCAGCACCACGTCCTGACGCGCCGCATTCCCGCCGTCGAGACGCTCGGCTCGGCGACCGCCCTCTGCGTCGACAAGACCGGGACGCTGACGATGAACCGCATGTCGGTCGCCGACCTCGCGATCGGCGACGAGGTCCTCGCCGTCGACCCGTCGGGGACCTCGCTCCCGGAGGGCTTCCACGCCCTCGTCGAGTACGCGATCCTCGCGAGCCCCGTCGACCCGTTCGACCCGATGGAACGGGCGATGCGCGAGCTGGGAGAGCGGACGCTCGCGGGGACGGAGCACCTCCACCGCGACTGGGAGCTGCTGCGGGAGTACCCGCTCTCGCGCGAGCTCCTCGCGATGTCACGCGTCTGGCGCTCGCCGGACGGGAGCGAGTACGTCATCGCCGCGAAGGGGGCGCCTGAGGCGATCGCGGACCTCTGCCACCTCCCGGAGGAGGAGACCGCCGCGCTCTCTCGCCGCATCGCCGCCCTCGCGGCGAGGGGGCGGAGGGTGCTCGGCGTCGCGCAGGCGGGTTTCGGCTCCGGCGGGGAGCTTCCCGAGGGACAGCACGACTTCGGCTTCCGCCTCGTCGGCCTCCTCGCCCTCTCCGATCCGGTCCGTCCCGGCGTTCCCGAGGCGATCGCGGAGTGCCGGAGGGCCGGCATCCGGGTCCTGATGATCACGGGCGACTACCCGGGAACGGCCCAGAGCATCGCCCGCGAGATCGGCCTCCCGGGGCCGGAGGACGTCGTCACCGGACTCGAGCTCGACGGGATGGACGACGCCGCCCTCGCCCGTCGCGTGAAGGAGGCGAACCTCTTCGCCCGGATGGTGCCGGAGCAGAAGCTCCGTCTCGTCTCGGCGCTCAAGGCGAACGGAGAGGTCGTCGCGATGACCGGCGACGGGGTGAACGACGCCCCCGCGCTGAAGGCGGCGCACATCGGGATCGCGATGGGGGAGCGCGGGACCGACGTCGCCCGAGAGGCGGCCGCGCTCGTCCTCCTCGACGACGCGTTCGACTCCATCGTCAAGGCCGTGAGGACGGGCCGCCGCATCTTCGAGAACCTGCGCAAGGCGATGCTCTACATCGTCGCCGTCCACGTGCCGATCGCCGGGCTCTCGCTCGTACCGGTCCTCCTCGGCTGGCCCCTGGCGCTCCTGCCGATCCACATCGTCTTCCTCGAGCTGATCATCGACCCGGCCTGCACGGTCGTCTTCGAGGCCGAGGCGGACGAACCGGGCGTCATGGACCGGCCGCCGCGCCGGCTCGACGAGCCGCTGCTGGGAGGCCACGGCCTGACGCTGGGCGTCGTCCAGGGACTTGCCGTCCTGTGCGCGGCCGTCGCCCTGTTCGGCTGGGCGCTCGCCGCGCACGGGGAGCCCGTGGCCCGGGCGCTCGCCTTCGCGACGATGGTCCTCGGGAACCTCGGCCTCATCGTCCTGAACCGCGCCGGGACCCGGCCGCTCCTCGCGACGCTGGCGACGCGGAACCGCCCCCAGCTCTGGGTGTCGGCCGGGGCCATCGGGTTCCTCGCCCTCTCTCTCGGCGTCCCGACCGTCCGCGAGCTCTTCGGTTTCGCGACCCCCCACCCCGAGCTCCTCGCCCTGCCGGTGGCCGGCGCGCTCGTGAGCCTCGGCGCCGCGAACGTCGCGCGGCACCTCCTCGCGCCGCCGGCCAGCGGGAGGAGCTGACGGATGGCGCTGCGCTTCCCGCACCCCGCAATCCTCGCGGCCGGGGCGTCCGCCCACGCCCTCGCGCGGCGTGGACGGTCCCTCCCCTCCGGGAGACAATGCCCGATGGCGCTTCGCCCGCGGCGGTCGGCGTAAGGCGGCGACGTCCCACGAGGCCCGGGTCGCGGCGCCGCCGCCGCGGGGAAGCGAAGGGGGTCCGGTGACCAGCAGCTGGAAAGCAACCGTCGTCGTCGTCGCTGCCTGCGGGGTGTCGCTCGGATGTGGCGGGGGCGAGAGCGCCGCAGCGTCCCGGAAGACCGGCAGGGGCCTCGCCGTCCGCACGGCCCTCGTCGCCGCGAACGACGTCGTCTACGAGGTCAAGGTGCTCGGCTCGCTCGAGCCGGAGGAGCTCGTCCACATCACGGCGGAGGTCGGCGGCGCCGCGAAGGAGGTCCGTTTCAACGCCGGGGACCACGTCACGCCGGAGACCGTCCTCGTGAGGATCGATCCCGAGAGGTACCGCCTCGAGGCCGCCCGCGCGGAGGCCGCCCACCGGCGGGCCATCGCCGACTGGAAGAGGTCGGAGTCCGACACGGCGCGGCGCGAGGCCCTCGCCCGGGAGAACCTCGTCGCCGTCGAGGAGCTGAACCGCTCGCGCCTCGAGACGGAGCGCCTCGCCGCCGACGCCGCGGCGGCGAAGGCCGCGTTCGAGATCGCGCTCCAGAACCAGGAGCGCTCGGCCGTGCGGTCGCCGCGCCCGGGCGTCGTCAACACGCGTACCGTGGAGACGGGGCAGTTCGTCCAGGCCGGGAACGTCCTCGCGACGCTCGTCGACCCGCACCGGCTCCGCCTCCGGTTCAAGGTCTCCGAGTCCGAGTCGCTGAAGGCGAAGGAGGGGCAGGCCGTCGCCTTCCGGATCGCGTCTCTCGGCGAGAGGGAGTTCACCGCCCGCGTCTACCACGTGAGCAGCGTCGCCGACCCGTCGACGCGCCAGGTCGAGGTCCTCGCCTGGGTGGAGAATCCCGGCGTCCTCCGGCCCGGCTTCTTCGCGGAGGTGAACCTCGCCACCGGGACCCACGCGAACGCGATCGCGGTTCCGGAGAGCGCCGTCCAGGCGACCGAGCGCGGCTTCGTCGTCTACGTCGTCGACGGTGGGAAAGCGGCCGCGAAGCCGGTCCAGATCGGTCTCCGGACGGGCGACGGCACGGTCGAGATCGTCTCGGGTCTCTCGGTCGGGCAGACGATCGTGACGGAGGGCTCGGACAGGCTGTCGGACGGGATGCCCGTCGAGGCCGTGGCGGCCGGCAGGAGCGACGGCACCGGGGCCCCCGCCGCGAAGGGCGCGGGCCGCTGATGTCCGCAGAGCGCCCCGCTCCGGAACCGGAGGACCCCGGGAAGATCGCGTCGGGAATGACGCTCGCGGACATCTCGATCCGCAACCACGTCTTCGCCTGGATCCTCATGGTCGCCCTGATCGGGTTCGGCATCCTCTGCTACACGGGCTTCGGCGACGTCTTCAAGGGCCTCGGCGTCAGCCAGAACCCCGACGTCGACTTCCCGATCGTCAGCGTCGGCGTCTCGCTGGAGGGGGCCTCGCCCGAGATCATGGAGACGGACGTCGTCGACGTCCTCGAGGACGCCTGCGCGACGGTCGAGGGCGTCCAGCAGATGTCGTCGACGGCGCGGCAGGGGAGCGCGAACCTGACGCTGGAGTTCGCGATCGGGCGGAACATCGACGCGGCGCTCCAGGACGTCCAGACGAAGGTCTCGCGGGCGATGCACGACCTCCCGCGGGAGGTCGACGCCCCGAACATCTCGAAGACGAACCCCGAGGACCAGCCGATCATCCGTTTCGTCCTCTCGGGGAACCGGCCTCCCGTCTTCCTCGCCGACTACGTGAGGAACGTCATCCGGCCACAGCTCCAGATGATCGAGGGCGTCGGCGAGATCCACGTCTTCGGCTTCCGGGACCGGAACGTGAGGGTCTGGTACGACGCCCCGCGCCTCGAGGCCCACGGCCTCACCGTCCTCGACGTCAACCGCGCCATCGCGCGGGAGCACCAGGAGGTGCCGGCCGGGCGGATCGAGGGGGCCGAGCGCGAGATGAACG
>CAZNSS010000082.1:0-10858 GCA_964575465.1 uncultured Holophagales bacterium
TGCACTCTACACTCTGCGCGTCCGCCGCAGAGTGTAGAGTGCAGACCAGACCCCGAGGATCCGTGTCTAGGAGAGGATTACCGTACGGTTTCCGCAGAGGAAGACACGGTCGTCGAGGACCAGGCCGAGAGCCTGGGCGAGGACGGTCCGCTCGACGTCGCGGCCGGCTCGGGCCATCCCCTCGGCGGTGTAGCTGTGATCCACGGGGATCACCCCCTGCGCGACGATCGGCCCCTCGTCGAGCTCTTCCGTGACGAAGTGTGCGGTCGCGCCGATGATCTTCACGCCGCGCCGCGCCGCCTGGCGGTACGGGTTCGGCCCCACGAAGGCGGGCAGGAACGAGTGGTGGATGTTGATCATCCGGCTCGGGAAGCGCGCGATGAACGCGGGGCTCAGGATCCGCATGTACTTGGCGAGGACGAGGAGGTCCGGGTCGACGGGCCGGATCGCGGCGAGCAGCTCCTCCTCGTGCTCCTCCCGGCTCCTCCCGTCGTGCGGAACGAGGAGAAAAGGGACGCCGAACCGCCGGGCGAGGGGCTCGAGGACGCCGTGGTTCCCGACGACGGCCTCGATCGAGGCGTTCAGGTCACCGTGGGCGTGGCGGAGGAGGAGGTCCCCGAGGCAGTGGTACTCCTTCGTCACGAGGACGACGATCCGTCGCCTCGAGCGGGACGAGTAGCGGACTTTCGCCCCGTCGGGAAGGAGCCGGCGGAGCTCGTCGCAGATGACCTCCGCGTCGCCGCCCCCCTCCGTCTCCGTCCGCATGAAGAAGGACCCGCTCTCCTCGTCGACGAACTCGTCGTTGGCCACGATGTTCAGGCCGTGCCGGAGGAGCACGCCCGTGGCGTCGTGGATGAGCCCTTTCCGGTCGGGGCACTCGAGGAGGAGGACGCGCGAGTTCATCGGCTCGAATCGCTCACGCGGCCATCCTAGACCAGCCGCGAGCCCCCCCCCCGGTGGGCGGCGGTGGCCCGCGGCCCCACCGAAGGAGAAGCCCCCGGGGCCGTCAGGCGCCCGGGGGCTTAGGGGGTTCCGTGGGAAGGGCCGGCGGATTGCCCCGCCGGCCCCCCTCGTCCGTGACGTCCTACCTGTTCTTGTCGTTGACGAAGAGCCCGCGGGCCATGAACCCGATCGGGGCCGTCGTCGACTGACCCGCCGCGTTCGTGACCGTGGCCATGATGGTGTAGTTGTCGAACTGCGAGTAGGTGTGGTTCATCGTGAGCGTCCCGGCAGCCGGGTTGCTCACCTTGTCCGCGTTGTAGCCCTCGCCGAAGTAGACGGAAACGCTCGCGTAGCCGCCGGTGGGCACGGTCACCGCGCAGCTCACGCTCGCCTTCGGGTAGTCGGGAGTGCAGGTGCCGGCGACGGTCGGCGCGCCGGGGATCGCCTTGGCCGCGAAGGTCTGCGAGGAGCTTCCGGTGCCCGTCTCCTCGTCCTCGACCGTCAGGGTGACGGGGTAGTTCCCCGGAGCGGCGTAGGCGTGGGTCGCCGTCTTTCCGGAGCCGTGCGGGGTGTTGTCACCCCAGTTCCAGTCGAAGGCGCCGCAGTTCGCGACGTCGCCGCGGCACTTGGAGGCGGACGCGTCGACGGCGACCGTCAGCTCGTTGGCTCCCTGCGCTGCCGTGAACCGCGCGCTCGGGACGTCGTTGTGCATCCCCTTCGCCAGGACCGAGAGGGCCTCCCTGGTCTGGTAGCTGGCGCCATTCGTGGTCACGTTCTGGGTGACCACCGCGTTCGTGACCGCCTTCGTCGCGTTGCCGGCGAGCGTGATCACGTTGCCCGCGATCGCCTTCACGTAGGTGTCGAGGTCGGTGTACTTGCCGCTCTGGCCGATGTCGTCGTAGTAGTACCCGCCGGCCCCGACGACGCGGATCTTCTCCCCGACGGCGAACCCGGCGGCGCTGGCCACCGTGAGGCTCGCCGAGGCCGCGGAGACGGACCCGGTCGTCTTGACGTTCGACGCTCCGCCGCCGTGGCACTGGCCGCAGGCGGCGTCGAGGTCGACCCAGACCGCGTTCGTGTAGGAGCCGTCAGGGGCGGTGTTCGCGGCCGTGTTGGCGGCCATCGCCTGCGGCATCGGGAATGTCGAGTAGGCCTTGTCGGTGTTGATCCGGAAGAGGTGCTGTCCGCTCGGCATGTGGCAGGTGACACACGCCTCCATCGGCTCCTCTTCCGCCTTCTCGAGCGGCGTGCCCGGCCCGCCGGGGTGCAGGAGGTGCTCGAGGCTCTTGACGTGGTGGCACTCGGCGCAGTCGGCGCGGAAAGGCTTCTCGCCGGTGACGATGCTCGTGTGGACCTCGTGGCACCCGGTGCAGCCGTTGCCCGAGTTGGAGGCCTCGGAGGTCGTCATGAACGCGCTCTTGTACTTCCCGGTCCCGGAAACGTCGTACGTGCCCGTCGCGATCTCGCTCCACTTCCCGCTGAATTGACCGTGCGGGCTGTTGAGGAACTGGTTGCTGTGGGGGTGGCTGGGGAAGGTGACCGTGCTGTGGTACGGGCCGACCGTGAGCGGCAGGCCGTTCCCGCTCTCCGTCCAGGTCCCGCCGGCGGCCTTGCAGGCCCCCTGGGTCGTGGCCTTGCCGTCGCTGCAGGCGCCGTTCGTGTTCGGGAAGCCGCTCGTCTCCTGGCGGTGGCAGTCCATGCAGACCGACGTGATGATCTGGCCCCGGTTCTGGAAGTTGCTGTTCCAGCGGCCGCCGGCGTTCTCGCAGCGGATGACGTCGGTCGCGTACGCGAACTGCCCGCCGACGCTGTCACAGGCCGCCTTGGACCGGATCCCGTACCAGAACGCTCCCGCGGCCTCGCACTCGATCTCGTTCGTGTACTTCGAGTCGGTGCAGGTCCCCTTGTTGCAGAAGCCCTCGACGCTGCACCTCGAGAAGGTCCAGTTCGCCCCGGCCAGCTGGCAGGAGGCCTGGGTGCCGTTGAGGCGCCACGTCTTCGCGGCGTCGCCGGTCCCGCCCGTGCAGGCCGCCTGGGCGTCGGCCGTCTTGCACCAGCCGTCGGTCCAGGTGTAGGCGTTGGCCGTGCAGCTCGCGGAGTCGGAGTAGAAGGCGTTGCTGCACCAGCCGGCCTTGGCCGCGACCCAGGTCCCGGAGACCGCGGTGCACTTGTCCTTCGTGTTCGCCGCCATCGTGCAGACGGCCGCGGTCGGGTTGACGCTGCAGGCCGTCACGAACGTGCCGCCGGTGGTCGAGCAGGCCGCCTCGAGCGTCGAGCCCGAGGGAGAGCTCGTCCAGCGGACGTCCGTGCAGGCGCCGCTGTTGTTCGTCGGGCTCGTGAGGTTGTTGTGGTGGGACGACATGCCCGCCGGGGCGGTGTACGGCGGGGCCGCCGCGGTCGAGTCGTCGACGGCGCTGGAGTGGCAGCGGGAGCAGGTGATGCCCCACTGGTCCCACGACGACATGACGTTCGCGTCGCCCGCGACGCCGCCGCCGAGCTTGACCTTGCCGGTAGTCGCGTCCGCCGTCCCGGTCCAGGTGATCCCCGGGAAGTCCGACTCGGGGTGCTTCTTCGCGTTCGGGGTCGTGCCGGCGTCGCTCGTCCAGCCGGTCGTGTGGCAGCGGCCGCACGAGTAGCTCATGTTGTTGAGCGTGGCGCCCGTGTAGATCGCCCGGGGAAGGGCGGCGAGCCAGTCGCCGTAGATCCACTTCAGGTCGAAGGTGCCGGCGCTGGTGGTGATGGTGTTCTTGGTCCAGTTGAACGTGTTCCCGGTGTCATCCGCGGGGTAGATCGAGGGGTCCCACGTCCCGCCGGAGTGGACGCATTCCTCTTCCGTCGCAGCGCTCGGGTGCCCCGTGCAGGAGAAAGGAGGGCCGCCCCAGGGCTTGAAGGTCGCGCTCACGGGTCGCGACATGTTCTTGTGGCCCTGCGCCAGCGTGAAGTTCGTGTCGCGGACCCGCGGCCCGTTGTACTGCGTCACGGTGTTGTGGCAGCGAAGGCACTGGTCGCCCGCGCCGTTCGCCGTCAGGAGACCGCCCGCGCCGTACGCCGCGTCGTCCCGGGCCGGCATCACCCATGCGGCGGTGCAGGTCCCGCTCGTCACCCAGGTGCCGCCGTGCTTGGCGCACGTGAGGTCGTTCCGATCGTCGTCCGCCATGACGATGGCGCACGTTCCGTTGGCGGCCCAGTAACGGTCCACGACCATCTTGCAGGCCGCTTCGGTCGCATTGACGAGGTCGGTGCAGACGCCCGTGCTCCAGGAGTACTGGCCCGTCGGTCCGAGAGCCGTGCACGCCGCCGAGGTCGCGGCGGTGAAACGGCGGGCAATGCAGTCGGGACGCGTCTTCGCCGTCAGGTCCGCGGGGCAGGATCCCTGCTTCGGGAGGTCCCAGCCTCCCCGGGAATTCTGCACGGCGCCGTCGCCGAGGTACTTGATCCCGGCCTGCGCGGTTCCCGCTCCGAGGAGCAGGGCCAACGCGGTCGCCGCGAACCCCCACTGGTGTCTTCTCGCCTCTACTCTCATGAAAACGAATCCCTCCTCTCGAGGAAATGTGAATCGGGGAATTCTAGACCCCGGCGAGGCCTATTGCCCATCTATCGAGAGAAAGGACCGGTGTGTCGGTCGATGAGACAGGGCCGCAGAACCGGACTCGACGGGGCCGGATACCGGCCCCGCCTCCGACGCGCCGCTCAGCGGCCCGGGTTCGCGAGCTCGTGGTCGATGAGCTCCTTGAACCTCTCGAACGGCTGCAGCCCGGAGAGGGGCCGGCCGTTGACGAAGAAGGCCGGCGTCGCGTTCACGCCGATTCCTTCCCCGAGCGTCCGGCTCGCCTCGACCACCGGTGCCATCCTGCCCGAGTCGAGGCAGGCGTCGAAACGGGCCGCGTCGAGAGGGAGGGTGCGGGCCCGCCCCTTCAGGTCGTCGATGCCGAGCGCCCCCTGGCCCGCGAAGAGGAGGTCGTGCATCTCCCAGTACTTTCCCTGCTCGCCGGCGCAGAGCGCCGCCTCGGCGGCCTTGGGGGCGCGGGGGTGGCCCGAGAGGGGGTACGCCTGGTGGACGAGACGGACCTTCCCCCCGTACGCGGCGAGCACCTGCCGGACGACCTCTTCCGCGCGGGCGCAGAACGTGCACTCGTAGTCCGAGAACTCGACGATCGTGACGGCGGCGCCCGCGTCGCCGCGGGACGGGCCGTCCGCCTTGAACGCGACCCTCGGAAGGAGGAGGGGCGGCAGGAGGTCCTCGATCTTCGCGCCGGCTCGCAGCTGCGCGAGGAACTCCTGCCGGATCTGCTGGGCGGACTGTCCCTTGACGAAGGCGGCGATCTCGGCCCTGACCTCGGAGAACGGCGGGAGCGGACGCCCGGTCGACCTGGTCTGGTCGTAGACCGCCTGCAGGGTCGCGTCGGCGGGCTCGGCGACCCGCTGCCCGACCTCGCGGGCGAGCAGCGCCTCGACGGTGATCCCCTCCTTCTTCGCCCGGGCCTCGAGGAGGCGCTTCTCGACGAGCCGGCCGAGCGCGAGGGCCTTCTGCGAGTGGACCTCCTCGAGAAACTGCTTCTCGGCGGCCGCCAGCGGCGCTTTCGCCTCGGCCATCATCTCGCCTTCCGTGATGGCCGCCCCGTCGACGCGGGCCACGACCGTCTTCGGGTCCTGGGTCGGGGCGAGGGACGCCGTTCCGGAACCCGTGCCGGGGTGCCTGGCGCAGCCGGCGACGAGCGTGACCACGATGAAGGGAAGGGCCGCGAGACTTCTCATCCCGCCATCTTGCCGAGAAGCGGGGCGGGTCGCAACGAGGCGATCGTCACTCCTGCTCGCCCTTCAGGTACTTCCGCAGGAAGCGGAGCGCGTGCCCCACCATGAGGACCTGGTTGTCGCGCTTGCCGGCGCCGTGCCCCTCGTCGGCGTAGATGAGGAGCTCGGTCGGGACGCCGGTCCTCTTCGCCGCCTCGTACATCTGGATCGCCTCCCCCACCGGAACGCGCGGGTCGGTCGCGCCCTGCTGGATCTGGAGCGGCGCCTTCAGCTTCGCGATGTGCGTCGTGGCGGAGAGCTCGACGAGGGCGTCGTGGTCCTTCTCCGGGTCGCCGTACTCGGTGGTCCGGAGGATGCGCCGGTAGGGGGCGGTGTTCCGGAGGAACGTGAGGAGGTTCCCGATGCCGACGATCGAGACGCCGGCGTCGTAGGCCCCCGCGAACCTCGTCATCGCGACGAGCGAGGAGTAGCCGCCGTAGCTGCCGCCCGAGACGCCGACCTTCGGCTCCTTCCCGTTCGCCGCGAAGGCCTTCCGCGCCCAGGTCGCGGCGTCCTCGATGTCCGTCCAGATCTTCAGCCGCTTCGGGCCGTTGTCGGCGTCGAGCCACGTCTTCCCGTAGCCGTCGCTCCCGCGGACGTTCGGCTCGACCCAGACGAAGCCCGCGTCGACGAAGATCTGCGCGTAGGTCGAGAAGCCGGGCTGGGCCTGCCCCTCGGGGCCGCCGTGGAACTCGACGATCACCGGGCACGGTGCCGGGTCGCAGCTCCCGGGCCGCCTCACGAAGGCGGGGATCTTCGTGCCGTCGCGCGCGGGGTAGAACTCGAGCGTCGCGGCCGAGAACGTCGTCGTGTCGATCTCGGGGGCGCTCGGGACGACCCAGCGCGCCAGCGAGCCGGTCCTCCAGTCGTACACGTACGAGGTCCGCGGGGCCTTCGCCGTCTCGACGCCGAACGTCGTGAATCGCCCGTCGCGTGTCGTCGCGCCGTTGTAGACGTGGTCGGCCCCTTCCGGGAGCTTCGGGAGTGCGACGGCCTGGAAGCTCTTCGCGTCGACGGCGTGGAGCTTCGTGTAGCCCCCCTCGTTGACCGTGTAGAGGACGCGCGTCTTCGCCTCGTCGAGGCTGAAGCCGGAGACGTCCCACGGGAGGTCGCCGGTGACCGGCGTGAGCTTCTTCCCCTCGTAGCGGCAGAGGCGGCGGAACTCGCCGAGCTTCGGCGTCAGGACGAGGAGCTGCCCGGGCGTGGCGCCGTAGACGGTCCCCTCGTATTCCTCGCGCTCGCCCTGCCCGAGGACCGGCGTCAGCTTCTTCGTCGCCGGGCTCCACTCCCAGTACTCGGAGGTGAGAGACCCGGTCGACTTCTTCAGGAGGAGCGTGCCGTCGGGGCGGTGGTCGCCGACGCTCCAGAGGCCCGGCTCGCCGACGAGGAGCTCCTTCTGGCGCGTGCCGACGTTCCAGCGGTAGATCGCGTAGGAGTCGGGCTTCACGTCGTTCGAGGCGTAGTAGACCCACTTCCCGTCTTCGCTGACGAACTGGTGGAAGGTCTGGACCCCCTTGACGTGCTGGATCTCGGCGAGGGGGCCGCCCGCTGCCGGCATCAGGTAGAGGCCGGGGTTCTCCTCGCCCTTCCGGTCGCGCTGGAGGACGAGCGTCTTCCCGTCGGGGAAGATGTCGGCGAGCGACGTCCTGTCCTCGCCGCCGGTCAGCTGGACGGGGAAGGTATCCGGGCCGTCGAGGCGCCAGAGCTGCGGCGTGCCGGTGACGGACCACCCGAAGTAGAGCTTCGTGCCGTCGGGGGAGGGCTGCCCCATGCCCGGCGCCCGCACGTCCATCATCGACTGGATGTGGCGCGCGAGGCCGGACGGGAGCGGCTTCGGGGCGTACTGCGCCACGACCTCGGCCGGGACGCTCTCGGCGCCGTGGCCCTTGTAGGCCGTCTGCGGGTCGGCGAAGCCGGGAAGGGCGAGGGCCCCGGCGAGGGCCGCGATGGCGAGGGGAATGCGCATGGGACCTCCTCGGGAAACGCGGCCCCGGGGCGGTGCTCGACCGCCCGGGGGCCGCCCGTTCGGGGGTGAGGGTCAGTTCGGCAGCGAGGTGCCGGCGTCCTTCCCCTTCAGGTACTTGTCGAACCACTGGATCGTATGGCCGGTCTGGAGGACCCGGTTCTCGCGCTTCTGGGCGCCGTGCCCCTCGTCGGCGAAGATGACCAGGCCGGTCGGGACCCCCTTCTTCTTCGCCGCCTCGTACATCTGGAGCGCTTCCCCCACCGGGACGCGGGGGTCGGAGGCGCCCTGGATGAGGAGAAGCGGGGCGTTCAGCCTGTCGATGTAGCTCGTCGCCGAGAGCTTCTCGAGGGCGTCCCTGTCCTTCTCGAGGTCGCCGTACTCGGAGGCCCGGAGGATGCGGCGGTAGGGGGCGGTGTTCTGGAGGAACGTGACGAGGCTCGAGATGCCCACGTTCGAGACGGCGGCGTCGTACGCGCCCGCGAACTTCGTCATCGCGATGAGCGTCGCGTAGCCGCCGTAGCTGCCCCCCATGACGCCGACCTTCGGGGCCCTGCCGTCGACGGCGAACGCCTTCCGGGCCCACGTCGCGGCGTCCTCGATGTCGGTGAGCACGTCGAGCCGCTTCGGGCCGTTGTCGGCGTCGAGCCAGGTCTTGCCGTAGCCCTCGCTCCCGCGGACGTTCGGCTCGACGAGGACGTAGCCCGCGTCCGCCCAGAGCTGCGCGTTCGGGGAGAAGCCGGGGGTCGCCTGGCCCTCGGGGCCGCCGTGGAAGAGGACGACGACCGGGCAGGGCGCCGGGTCGCACCCCTTCGGGCGGCGGACGAACGCGGGGATCTTCGTGCCGTCACGCGCGGGGTAGTGCTCCAGCGTCGCCACCGCGAAGGCCCTCGTGTCGACCTCGGGCGCGCTCGGCACGACCCACTGCGTCAGCTTCTTCTCCTTCCAGTCGTAGACCCAGCTCTGGGGAGGCGCCGTCGCCGTCCCGACCGAGAAGGCGGTGTACCGGCCGTCGTCGGTCGTCGAGCCGAACATGGTCTGGTCGGCCGGAGGCAGCTTCGGCATCTCGAGCGGCTTCCAGGTCTTCGCGTCGAGCCCGAAGACCTTCGAGTAGCCCCCCTCGTTGACCGCGTAGAGCACCTTCGCCTTCGGCCGGTCGATCCCGGCGCCCGCGACGTCCCACCTGATCTCGGGCGTGACCGGTGTCCACTTCCCGGCCTCGAGGAGGTAGCCGCGGCGGAACTCGCCGAACTCGGGCGTCACGACGAGGAGCTGGCCTTCCTTCGGGCCGTACTGGGCGCGGAACTCGCCCTTCTTCTCGACGCCCAGGAGCGCGGTCTTCGCCTTCTTCACCGGGTCCCACTCCCAGTACTCGCCCGTCTGGGAGCCGGTCGCCTTGTAGAGAAGGAGGCGGCCGTCGGCGCGCCAGTCGGCGACGCCCCAGAGCCCGGGCTCGTCGAAGACCGTCTCCTTCTTCCCCGTCGCGAGCTCGTAGCGGTAGATGACGTAGGAGTTGGGCTTGACGTCGTTCGACCGGAAGTAGAGCCACTTCCCGTCCTCGGAGACGAACTCGAACGCCGTCTGCACCTTCGGGAGGTGCTGGACGGACTTCAGCGGGCCGCCGTCGGCCGGCATGAGGTAGAGGCCCGGGTTCTCCTCGCCCTTGCGGTCGCGGGAGAGGACGAGCGTCTTGCCGTCGGGCGTGATGTCGGCGAGGGAGGTGCGGTCCTCGCCCCCCGTCATCTGGACCGGGAACGTGTTCGGCCCGTCGAGGCGCCAGACCTGGGCCGTGCCCGTGACGGTCCACCCGAAGTAGAGGCGCCTGCCGTCGGGAGAGAGCTGGCCTCCGCCGGGGGAGCGGACGTCCATGAGGTTCTGGATCTTCCGCGACAGCTCGGAGGGAAGCGGGGGCGGGGCGAACTTCGCGATCACCTCCGCGGGGATGCTGTCGGCGCCGTGCCCCTGGTAGGCGGGCTGCTGGGCAACGGCGGGCAGGGAGAGAAGCGCCACGAGGGCGAGGACGGTCGCGGGGCGGTTCACCATCGATCCTCCATTCGCTGAGGGCTCCGGCGCCCCGGAGGGCGGACCGAGCACGGGGTCTCGTCTTCTGGTACGCGCCGCCATCCCCGCGGTTTCCGCGGGGAGACGCCTGTCAGGCTTTCGGCTCCCACGTCTCGGGGACCTGGACGAGGACGGCCTCCCCTCGCGCGCAGACGACTCCCTTCGAGGAGAGGGTCGTCGCGACCGTCACCTTGCGCCCCTTCACCTCGACGATCGTCGAGCGGAGCTCGGCGGGGGCGCCGATCGGCGTCGGTTTCAGGTACTCGACCTTCAGCGTGCCGGTCAGGAAGCGGGGATAGGGGCCGACGGCCGGGTCGCCGCCCGCCGCCCGGTGGGCGGCCGCGGCGGCGCTGCCGGTCGAGTGGCAGTCGATGACGGAGGCGATGAAGCCGCCGTAGACGAAGCCGGGGATCGCCGTGTGGTGCGGCTTCGGGGCGACGGTCGCCACCGTCTCGTCGCCGTCCCAGAAGCTCCGGATCCGGAGGCCGTGCTCGTTCAGCCGGCCGCAGCCGTAGCAGTGGGCCCAGTGGTCGGGGTAGAGGTCCTGGAAAGCGGGCCCCTCCATCAGGGCCTCTCCGTCCGGAGCGCCCGGGTGGCATGGGCGAGGGCCCCGCCGAGCTCCATGAGGGCCTTGCGGCGTCCCGGGTCGACCACGTTCCCTTCCGCGTCGAACGCCTCGGCCGCTTTCGGGACGGCGACCTGGTCGGCGAGGACGACGACGCCGATGCTCCCCAGGATGAGGCGGACGATCGCGAGACCCCGGATTCCGCCGAGTGCGCCGGGGGAGGCCGCGCAGAGGGCGGCCACCTTCCCGCGGTAGCACTCGAGCGGCTTCTCTCCCGGGGCCGTGCGGGAGACCCAGTCGAGGACGTTCTTGAGCGTCCCGCTGATCCCCGCGTTGTACTCGGGGCTCGCGAGGAGGAGGCCGTCGCTGGCCCGGAACAGCTCCTTCAGCTTCAAGGCGGGGCCGGGAATGCCGTCCCTCGCCTCGAGGTCGCCGTCGTAGGGAGGCACGGGGTAGTCGCCCAGGTCGACCCGCGTCACGGCGGCGCCGGCCGCGCGCGCGCCGTCGGCGGCGACGGCGAGGATCAGCTTGTTGTA
>CAZNSS010000083.1:0-10846 GCA_964575465.1 uncultured Holophagales bacterium
CCGGTCACGAGAGAGCAGCTCGGAGCGTTCCTGAGCCGCGCGGCCGACGGGAGAGTTCCCCTCAACGGTTCGATCGCCATGACGAACCGCTGCAACCTCCGCTGCGTTCACTGCTACCTGGGCGACCAGCGATCACCTTCTTCCGCGGCCGGAGAGCTCGACACCGCGTTCTGGCTCTCGGTCGTCGACCAGATCGCCGAAGCGGGCTGTCTCCATCTCCTGATCACGGGGGGCGAGCCGTTCCTCCGGCCCGATTTCGCCGAGGTCTACACGCACGCGAAGCGTCGCGGCCTCCTCGTGACCGTCTTCACGAACGGCACGCGCCTCGACGAGAAGCTCCTGCGCCTCTTTCGCGAGCTGCCACCTTGGTTCGTGGAGGTCAGCCTCTACGGGGCGTCGAAGGAGACCTACGACCGTGTGACGACGGTGGCGGGGGCGTACGAGAAGTGCCTGGCCGGGGTGGACGCGCTGGTCGGCGCGGGCATCCGAATCGGCCTGAAGACGGTGATCCTGAAGGGGAACCAGCACGAGGTCCCCGCAATGCGGGCCATGGCGGAGGAGCGCGGGGCGGGCTTCCGCGTCGACCCGGCGATCTTCCCGTGCCGGGACGGCGACCAGGGCCCGCTCGACCTTCGCCTCCCACCGGCCGAGGCGGTGGCGATCGAGATGGAGGATCCGGTCCGCCTCAAGGGGACGGCGGACTTCTACGACAGGATGAAGGACCTTCCGGCCAGCGACCGGCTCTTCTCGTGCATGGCGGGCCTCACGACGTTTCACGTTGAGACCGGGGGACGGCTCCAGCCCTGCCTCATGGTGGGGGATCACGGGTTCGACCTGCGCGAGGGGACCTTCCGGCAGGGCTGGGAAAGCGTCCTCTTCGACTTCCGACGAATCGAGGCGCCTCCGGGCTACGAATGCAACAGCTGCGAACGGCGTTTCCTGTGCGGCGTCTGCCCGGCCCAGACGAGCCTGGAGACGGGGAGCCCCGAGCGGACGGCGGACTACTATTGCGCGCTGGGCCGTGAGCGCGAGCGCGCGATCGGGCGGGGGATCGCGCTCCCCGGCTACGGCAGAGAGGTCATCGAGCGATGAAAGAGAATGGCGCCGAGAAGAAGAGGCTCTACGAGAAGCCCGAGCTGCGGGTCATCGAGATGAAGGAAGACGAGGTGATGGCGGTCGGCTGCAAGATGCCGGCGGGCCAGCAGAACGTCACCTTCCCCAGCTGCGGCTTCGCCCAGGGCTGTAACCAGCGCGGCTCCTGACCCGCTTGGTGGCGTCGATCCTGCCTGACGAAATCATCGCCCAGGAGGCGTGCCTCTCGATCGGTGGGGTCGGGTTCCGAATCTCGGCAGGAGGCCGGCGCCTTCGTCAGGACGCCTCTGCCGCCTGCCGGCCTTTCCTCGTGGCGCCGTCGCGACTGCAGGGAGACGAGGTCGTTCGCGTCCACCTCGAGGTCTCGCCGCGGCCCTCCTTCGACGGCATCGAGATCTTCGGGAGCGAGGCGACGTGGTCGATCCTCGCCCGCGGAGGAGAGCGCGCCTTCGTCTTCCGCGAGCCGGCTTCCGCCGAGGTCCGCTACGTCGCGCGCTTCCGTCCCGGATCCCGTACGGTCTCGGTTCTCTGCTCGCCCCGACTCCTCGACTCCGACCAGAACGACCCCGCTCTCGAGAGCCCGTTCCGCTACCCGCTCGACCAGATCCTCACCATGTACGCCCTCGCCGGCCGGGGCTTCATCGTCCATTCGGCGGGCCTCGTCCTCGGCGGCCGCGGACTGGTCTTCCCGGGAGTCTCCGGAGCCGGCAAGAGTACCTTCGCGAGGCTCGCCGGGGCGCGGACGGGCTGGCTCCCGCTGAGCGACGACCGGACCGTTCTGCGGCTCCAGAACGACAGGCCATCGGTCTACGGCACCCCCTGGCCTGGCGAAGGGCGCGTCGCGGAGAACCGCAGCGCAATGCTCGCGGGGCTTCTCTTTCTCGAGAAGGGCCCGGGAAACGAGGTCCGGCCGATCAGTCCCGCCGAGTCCCTGTCGCGGCTGTTCCCGGTCATCTCGATCCCCTGGTTCGACCGGGAGGTCCTGCCGGAGGCGCTCTCGGCCTGCGAACGGATCGCAGAAACCGTCCCCGGGGCCATTCTCGGCTTCCGTCCAGAGGCAGGGGCCGCGGAGGCTGTAGAGAACTTCATCGGCCCCGGCTTCTGACCGGGTGGCAGGACGGTCCGAAAACAGCTCCGCTTCATTGACTTAGCCAGGAGCTTTCTCGAATACTGAGGCGTTGGGTCAGCGCCCCTCGGCCAGTAGGGGTGTGGCTGTATTTGCCCGCTCTGTTCGGACGGCAGGAGGAGTCGCCATGGCACGATCCAGGAAGAACAGCTCCCGGTCCGCGGCGTGGGTCGTCCTGCTGCTCTTGGCGGCGGTCGCAGGTCAGAGGGCTGTGGCGCAGGCGGCCTCGGGGTACTCGGAGTACTACATCCCCGCCAACGAGGGAACGAACGCGGGAACCGCGACCCAGGTCGGGCTCTGGTACATCCTGGACAACCTCGACAACGCGGCGAACCCGGGACCCAGCAACATGCACTCGGTGATCGCCGTGACGGCGTGGGCGGCGAACACGACGATCTACTACGACCATTGGGAAGACGGCCTCGACTTCGACCCGAACAACCCCGCGACCGCCGATGAAACAGTGACGCTGGCGACGGCCGGGGCGCAAAGGGTGTTCGAGTCGGCGAACTTCTCGATTCCACGCCCGTCCGTCGCGAGCTGCTCACCCGCGGGCTCCTGCGTCTACGACGGAGGCGACCGGCTGTACGTCGCCGGCGGCACAGTTACCGTTACCCGCGCAGGATGGATCGAGGCCGTCGGCGCGGGCGACCAGGCGGTCGCGTGGGAGATCTACCCCGTCAAGCCGCAGCTGACCACTTACGTCCTGCCTTTCGGCGAGAACCTGGGATTCAACGCTTTCAATCGCGTCTACGCGCTCATCCAGGCCACGGCGAACGGAACGACATTCCAGGTAGACCTCGACGCGGACGGGACGTTCGACCTGCTGAACGCGAACCGAAACGCGACGAAAACCGTCGGAGACGGCGACACGACGACGGTCACCCTCAACGCGGGACAGACGTTTCTCCTCGATGCCATCGTCGCCTGCCCGGCGACGACGAACTGCACGACGACTCCTGGCACGGCACCGAACACTCTCAGAACCGGCGCCGTGATCCAGGGGAGCAGCACCCTCCAGGTCAAGTTCGTCGCGGGAAACCCGGGTCAGACGTACTGCGCTCGCGGTCTCAGCGCCTTTCCCCGCGGCTTCTGGACGAAGAGCTACTACGCGCCGCTGGACCAGCCAACGAACGGCGGCGGCTTCAACGTCGACTACTTCCTCCACAACCCGCACGCGACGCCCCTGACACTCTCCTGGCAGTCACGAACGACCAGCGGCTCCTTCACGATCCCCGCCCTGAGCACGGTGTCGTACCGGGCCAACGTGGCGGCAGGCGTGCCGGTCGACTCCGGCCTCTACTTCAGCGCCCCCGACGTCTTCTGGGGCGTCGGCCTCAACGACTCCACCGGTGCCACGTACGAGTGGGGCTACAGCCTTCTGCCGTCGACGTTCCTCTACTCGGAGCACTACATGGGCTGGGCGCCGGGCTTCGGCACGGGCGGGGGCGCGACGAACTGGAACGACGTCGGGGTCTTCCTCACGGTCGCCCAGGACAACACCCGGGTCTTCGTGGACTACGACAACAACGGCACCGTCGACCAGACCTACACGCTCGACCGCCTTCAGACCCAGTTCATCTCCGACACGACCGACGGCGACCTGTCGCGGGCGCACATCTGGGGAACCGGTGACTTCACGCTGGCCTACGGCGAAAACCGGGACACGGCCGAAACATCCGATCCATCGCTGGACCTCGGCTACGTTGCGATCCCCGGGACGGACTTCCTGTCGCTCGTGCTGGACGTCGAGAAGTCCGTGACTCCGCAGGTCGTTCCCACGGCCTCGGGATCGACCGCGACCTTCACCCTCGTCGCGAGCAGCGCGGCGTACTCGCTCGACGCCACGACCCTGGTCGACACCCTTCCCCCCAGCTGGCAGTTCGTCGCAAACAGCGCGACGATCACGCGACCCGATCTCTCGACGGTCTCCGGGGCGAGCGCGAACCCGACGATCACCGGGGGCGGCACGATCCTGACCTGGAGCGCCGCACAGCTCGACCCGAGCGGGATGGCGCCGAACCAGAAGGTCACCGTGACATTCACGGCAGCGACCACGGCGGTTCTCACCGCCGGAACGCTGAGCCAGAACCGCGTCGTCGCGACGGGCTCGCGGACGGTGGCGGGTATCACCCAGACGTTTTCAGCGACCGACTTCGCGTACGTCGCGGCGGGCGACCTGCAGATCGCCAAGACGTCGAACGCGCCGACGCCTCTCTATCCGGGAGACACATACACCTACACGGTCGCCGTCACGAACCCTCCCAGCTCCGGCACGACGCAGACCAACGTCAGCCTCTTCGACGCGCTGCCCGCGGGCATCACGTACGTTCCGACCGGAACGGTCGCCTGCGAGATCACGCAGTGGAACGTCCGCGACGAGTTCGCCTCGGCCGCCTTCAACCTCAACGGGCCGGGAAACACGAACACCTGGGCGACCAGCTGGACGGAGACGGACGCGTACGGAACGGGCCCGGGGGGGACTGGTGCCGGCCCGGCCGGCGGCTTCGTCGCGATCACCGGCGGGCAGCTGCAGTTCCGGTATCTCCGGTCTACCGTCGCGGACGATTTCGCGAACGTGGCGTACAACCTGAACACGGGAACGGACAACTGGGCGGGGAACTGGACAGAGAGTGGGACGCTCGACGGCGTGCCCACGGGTACCCCGAACCAGCAGATCTACATCGCCAACCAGCGGCTCCGGCTCGACCGTTCCAACTCGGCGACGACCTTTTTCGTCAGCAGGACGGCGACGGTCGGCCTCGGCAGTACCGTGACCATCAGTTTCGTGCCTTACGACAATGGGCTCGAAGGGGGAAATGCGTTCCTTGCCGAGTACAGCGTGGACGGAGGGGCCTTCGTCACGCCCGCTCTCGGCACCTATGACGGGGCTGGAAATCCGGCCTCCTGGAACGGAGTCACTCAGACACTCACGATCTCCAACTTCCCGGGGACGTCGATCACCCTTCGGTTCCGTGCGACCGCCGTGTGGGACAACGACAACGATCACGGCGAGATCGACAACGTCTCGATTTCCTACAACTCCCCCGCCAGCGCCTCCGGCGCGCAGGTTCAGCGGACCGTCGACCTGAGCGGTGCCACGCGCGCACAGCTGGCCTTCAGCTACGCCAGTGCCGGCCTCGGGCCGACCGACACCCTGGTCGTCGAGGCCAGCAACGGCGGCGCCTTCCAGACGCTCGGCACTTTCACAGGCGGGTCACCCGACGTCGCTCCTCCCTACGACCTCACGAGCTTCATTTCCGCCACGACGACGGTGCGGTTCAGGGTCACAGGGGGCTTCGACGCGGTCGGGAAGTCCTTCAGCATCGACAACGTCGACGTGAGCCGCCTCAGCACGTTCTCCCCTGGCAACCCGCCGGACTTCCTGAGCAGCAGCACGGCTTGCCGGATCCGGCCGGGGAACTCCCTGGTCCTGACGTTTAACGCGAGGGTCGACAACCCGTTCCCGTCGGGGCAGACGGAGATCACGAACACAGCGGCGACCACCACCGCGCTCTTCCCGATCCAGATCACCGCCTCGAAGACCGACATCGTCGTGAACCCCGACGTCACCTCCGCCACCGTCTCCGGCCGAATCTGGCTCGACGGCGACGGTGACGGCGTGCAGGACATCGGCGAGTCGGGGATCGACAACGTGCAGGTCACGCTCAAGGACCGGTTCGGCACACCTGTCGGTACCGCGTTGACGGACTCGAACGGTCGCTTCCTGTTCACGGGCGTGAACCCTGGGACCGGCTACTACGTGGAGGCCGCGGCGCCGCCGGATCCCGGAGGCCTTCCGCTGACGAACCTCACGCAGTCCTTCCCGGCCGGGCGCTCCGACTACCGGACGACGTCTTTCGACCTTGTCGCGAGCCAGAACTACACGGGCGCGAACCAGGGCTACAGGCCCGCCGCCGGGACGGTCTCCTTCGGCGACGTCGCCTGGATCGACGGGGACGCGGATGGCGTGCGCGACGCGGGAGAGCCGGGTCTAGGGGGTGTCACCGTCCGCCTCTATCGGGACGGTGGCAACAACTCCCTGGATCCGCTCCTCGACACTTTCCTCGCCGTTCCCACGATCGGGCCCGGCACCGTCTCGGTCACGAGCGGCTCGGCCACGGTGACGGGCGTCGGGACGAGCTTCACGACGCTGGCGCCCGGCGACCCGATCACGATCGGGGGCACGACGTACAGCATCCTCAGCATCGCGAGCGCGACGAGCCTGACGCTGACGACGAACGCGGTCGCGAGCGCGAGCACGGTCTCGTACCAGGTCGTGTCGACCCCGGGCGCGGGCACCGTCTCGGTCACCAACGCTTCGCCCACGGTCACCGGGACCGGAACCAGCTTCCTGAGCCTCGCTCCCGGCGATCCCATCGAGATCCGGGGGGTGAAGTACAAGGTCCTGAGCGTCGCGAGCGACACCAGCCTGACCCTTTCGAGCAACTTCACGGGCACCACGGGTTCGGGCCTGCCGTACGGCATCCCGACCCCGATCGTGACCGCCGCCGATGGAAGCTACATTTTCACCGGGGTGACGCCGGTGGGCCAGACGTACTTCGTCTCGGCCAGCACGCCCACTGGTTATGTCAGCACCGGGCCGACCAACTTCATGTTCGACAACGTCACGGGGGGCGTCGGCTACCTGACCGCCGACTTCGGGTTCAACGTCTCGTCCGGGTCGACCTACAGCATCAAGGACCGGGTCTGGAGGGACAGCAACTCCAATGGCCTGTTCGACGGCAGCGAGCCCGGGCTGGGCGGGGTCACGGTCGACCTCCTCAACGCGAGCCTCCAGGTCATCGCGACGACCACCACCGGGGCCGACGGCACGTTCACGTTCAGCGGCCTTCCGGGAGGCGGCGCCGACTACACCACCCGGATCACCGACACCGCTGGTCTCTTGTCGAGCTTCTACGGGACGACGAGCTGGGCCACGGCGCGCCAGCGCTCGGAACCGAACCTCACCGCGAACGTCGACCACACGGTCGGCAGCCCGGCCACGGACGGCTACGGATTCAACGCGACCCGGGCGATCGGCGACACGGTCTACACCGACCTGAACGGCAACGGAGCTCAGGACTCCGGCGACCCCGGGACAGCGGGCGTGGTGGTCCGCCTGCACCGGGACCGGAACGGCAACGGCCTCATCGATCTGGCGGCGGGAGCGGGGACCGTCCAGGTGACGAACGGTTCGGCCTCGGTTGTGGGAACGGGGACCACGTTCCTCAACTACCGGGCCGGAGAGCCGATCACGATCGGCGGAGTCGGTTACACCATCGCCAGCGTCGCCAGCAACACGAGCCTCACCCTCACCACGCCCAATGTGGGCGCGACGGCGTCCGGTGTGGCCTACAGCGGCAACCCGCTGGGCAGCGGAAGCGTGGCGGTGACGAGCGGGTCGAACGTCGTGACGGGTACCGGGACGACGTTCACGAGCTACAGCCCGGGCGATCCGATCACGATCGCGGGTGTCACGTACACCATCCAGGCGATCGCGGGCGATCTCAGCCTCACCCTGACTGCGAACTACGCCGGCACGACCGGATCCGGCATCACCAACTACAGCAGCCCGCCGGTATTCGTCGCGTCGGCGACCACGGACTCGAGTGGCCAGTACCTCTTCGCGGGACTTCCCAACGCCAGCTACGTCGTGAGCGTGCAGGTACCCACGGGGTACTCCTACATTGGCGGCGCGCGCCCGGACACGGACGGAGGCGTCGCAGGGATCCAGCTGGTGTCGATCGTCAGCGGCGGCGGGAGCGACCTGACCCGCGATTTCGGCTTCCAGGCCACGACGTCGCGCGCGGTTTCCGGCACGGTCTGGGACGACGCCGACGCGAGCGGGACGATCGGCGGCGCCGAGGTCCGGCTCCCGGGCGTCACTCTCGACATCCTGGACGGCGGTGGCACGGTGGTTCGCACCGTCACCACGGATTCGAGCGGCGACTTCTCGGTGTCCGGGCTGGCGTCCGGTACCTACACGGTGCGGGTGACCGATCTCTCGGGCATCCTCAACGGTTACAGCGCGACCTTCGAGTACGGCGGTGCGCCGCTCGACGGAGATGCGCCGGTGAACCTCTCGGGAGGAGACGTCAGCGGCGTCAACTTCGGATACAGGAAGCCCACCCCCACTTACGCCGCGGTGAGCGGCCTGACGGCCCACGCCGCGGGCGGAACTGTCGTCGTCGAGTGGCAGACGACGCAGGAGGTGGGAACGGTCGGCTGGCATCTCCTTCGGCTCGACCCGAAGAGCGGCGCGTTCGTCCCCGTGAACCAGACGCTCCTTCCGGCGCTCCTCGGCCACCCCGAGGGCGGGACCTACGCCGTCCAGGACACGGGTGCGCCGCTCTCTCCTCCCCTCACGTACAGGCTCGTCGAGGTGGACGCCTGGGGCACGCGGCACGAGTACGGGCCCTATGAGCTCGCGGCCCTCGGCTCGGGCGCTCTGCCGTCCTCCGGGTACCAGCGGACGCCCGGAGTGATCTCCGGCGCGGAGCAGGCCAGGATCGCGACGCTGAAAAGGGAGCGGAGCTCGTCGACGGCCGCAAGGGGCGGGCAGAAGGGATCGCGCGTCAAGGCCGTCACGAGGGAAGAGGGCCTCCATTACGTCGACACGGCGACGCTTGCCGGCCTTCTCGGCGAGAAGCCGAGCAGCCTGGCGAGCCGCGTCAGCAGCGGCCGGGTCGTCCTCGAGAACCTCGGGGCTGTCGTCCCGTACGCGCCGGCCGCAGGCGGGGCGGGGATCTACTTCCATGCGGAGCGGATCGACAGCGCCTACACCGAAGAGAACGTCTACTGGATCGCCGCCCAGAAGGGGCCGATGATGGGCTCCACGGCGGGGTCGCCGACCGGCGGCAGCCTCGCGGCGACATTCCCGTACATTGCCCACGCCGAGGTGAACCGCTATCCCCTCCCGGCGTTCTTCCAGGACCCGGAGGCGGACTTCTACACGTGGGACTACCTCTACGCAGGCTTCCCCGGGGACGACACGAGGACCTTCTCGACGCCGCTCGCGGGCGTCGCCGGGACGGGCCAGCCGACCCTGACCGTTCGCCTGCACGGGGGCTCTGACACGACCGCCCCCGCCGAGCACCACGTCCGGATCACGTGGAACGGGCGGGACGTGGGCGAAGCGGTCTGGGATGGCCTCGTTCCGTACGCCCTCACCGTCCCGCTCCTGGCGGGGGACGTCCTCGAGGGAGCCAACACGCTGGTCGTGAACGCGATCCTCGAGCCCGGGCTCGACTACGACGTCGTCTACTTCGAGTCGTTCGACGTCACCTACCCGCGTCTCTATCGCGCGGTCGGCGACGAGCTTTCGTTCACGGTCCCCGCCGGCGCGGACGCCGCCCTGGCAGGCTTCTCCTCGCCGGGGATCCTCCTTCTCGACGTCACGGCGCCCGAGAACCCGATGCTCGTGACGGGCGCCGCCGCTTACGCACCCGGAGACGGCACGTACGGTCTCCGCTTTGCGAATCGGGGAGCGGTGACGAGAACCTACGTGGCAACGGTCCCCGCGCAGGCGAATCGGCCCGTCTCGCTGACTCCGGGCCGGCCCGCCGTCCTCTCGGCCCCGACGAACGGGGCCGACTACCTCCTCATCGCCCCGTCGAGCCTCGTGGCGGCGGCCGAGTCGCTCGCGGCGTATCGAAGGGTCCACGGACTCGACACGATGGTCGTTGATCTCGAGGACGTCCACGACGAGTTCGGCTTCGGCCTCTCGACACCGGTCGCCGTGATGGACTTCCTCGCCCACGCGGCGAGCACGTGGTCGCGGCCGCCGCAGTACGTGACGCTCGTCGGACGCGGGACGCTCGACTACAAGGATGCGCAGGGCGTGGGCGACAACGTCATGCCGACTCTTCTCGCCGGGACGCCGTACGGCCTCGCGGCCTCGGACGTCTCGTTCGCGAACCTGACCTCAGCTGCTGGCCGGGGCCTGAAGGCGATCGGCCGCCTCCCCGTCCTGACGTCGCAGGAGCTCCTCGACTACGTCGCGAAGGTGCAGGCGCACGAGTCGGCTGCGGCAGCTGCCTGGCAGCAGAGCATCCTCCTCACCGCCGACAACCCCGACTCGGGAGGCGCGTTCACTTCTGACAGCGATGCGGTCGGCGCGCTCGCCCCGGCGAGCTTCCTCAAGACGAAGGTCTACCTGACGACGTACAGCGCCCCCGACGCCCGGACCGCGATCCGGAACACGGTCAACTCGGGGGCTCTCTTCTTCAACTACATCGGCCACGGCGGCCCGGACCGGCTCGCCAGCGAGAACATCTTCAACAAGACCGACGTCCCGTTCCTGACGAACGCCGGGCGTCTCCCGGTGTTCCTCGCGATGACCTGCTCCACGGGCAACTTCGCCATTCCGGGCTTCCCGGCCCTCGGCGAGTCCATCGTCCTCTGGAAGAGCGGCGGGGCGTACGCCACCTGGGCGCCTTCGGGCCTCTCCCTGAACGAGGGGGCCGTCGCCCTGAACGAGGCGTTCTTCCACGGTGCCTTCGTCGACGGCGAGAAGGTCGTGGGGAGGAACTGCACAAAGGCTCTCGAAGGGCTCCCCGCAACGGGCCCGACGTCCTACATGAAGGCGATCTACAACATCATCGGCGAGCCGGTCAGCCGGCTGCC
>CAZNSS010000084.1:0-10645 GCA_964575465.1 uncultured Holophagales bacterium
CTCGCGGGCCCCCGGGCCCTCGCGGCGCCCGAGGCCGCGGGCTCCCCTCTCCCGCTCGAGGGCCTCCTCTCCGAGGGCACTTACCTCGTCCTCCGTGCCGAGACGCCGCTCGGCTTCGCCACGGGCTTCGTGAGGATCGGGAGCGGCAGCGGCCTCGCCGACTCACGCGTCTCGACGCCCTCGCTTGGTACCGCCGACCTGAGTCGCCCCGGCGGGCGCTACGCCGTCCCCGTTCCCGCGGCAGCGGACCGCGCCGTTGTGGCGCTTCACCCGTGCCTCGACGAGGCGGCCACTGGGCGGATCGCCTCGCTCGTGCCAGGGGCCGTCGTCAACCTCGACCTCCTCGTCCGTCCCGTCGGCCCGCGCGTCGTCACCGTTCAGCCGGCAGACGGGGCAACGGCGCAGCCCATCACGTCACCTCTCGTCGTCCGCTTCAGCGAGCCGATCGACCCGGCCTCGGTCACCCCGGGCCTCCTGACCGCCGAGCTACTGGCCGACGACGGCACGCCAACGGGAGCGCTCTTCAGCGGCACGCTTGCCCTCCAGGCCGATGGCGCGACGCTCGCCTTCACGCCGGCGCACCCCTTCCCTGCCGGCCGCCGCGTCCGCGGCCGGCTCACCTCCGGAGTCCGCGACGCGGGCGGAACGCCCTATGAAGGCGTGCTTCCGTACCTCTGGAGCTTCACGACGTCCTCCCAGATCGCGACGGGCGGGCAGATCGACCTGGCGAAGATCCGACTCCTGCTCCCCGAAGATGGCACCGCGCGCATCGTCGGCGTCGCCGGTGCCGTTCCCGCGGTCCCCGCGGGCCAGACCCCGTGGTCGGTCGTGCCGAGCGTCGAGAACGCCACGCTGACGGCGGCCTGTGCGACGACGTCGACCTCCGTCGATTCCTCCGGCGCCTTCTCCGTCCTCGCCGGCTGCGCCTCGACCCCCGTCACCCCTCGCTCGCGCGTCTTCCTCAAGGTCGTCGATCCTGCCGGAAACGTCACCGTCCTTCCCCTCGGCCCCTACGTCACCGAGGACGGCCTCGGGTTCGTCGCCCCGGTCGGACAGAAGACGGTCTACACGACGCCCGAAGGGATCGAGGTCACGGTTCCGGCGGGCGCGTTCGAGACGCCCAACCTCGTGAAAGTCTCGAGGAGGGACCCAGGGACCCTCGGAGTGACACTCCCGGGCTACCTCGAGGTCGGCGCCTTCGTCGACGTCGATTTCGACGGCGACGCAAGGGAGACCCTCCGGTTCCGCGTTCCGATCACGACGTCCGCCCCTGTCGGAACGCTGGTCTTCGCGGGTACACCGATCGACCTTCCGTGGGGTCGCAAGCTGCGTCTCATCGACCTGGCCCGGATCGTCGACGGCGGCGGCGGAGCGAAGGTCGTCTCGAACGCGGAGGGGGACCAGCCTGTCGTCGCGCAGCAGGCCGCTCCTGGCATCGGAGCTCCCGGGCTCCGCACGCTGGCGCTACCGGCCTCGGTGCTGAAGACGGCGCTTCTCGAGTTCACGCGGAGGGCGACGGCGGCCTTCTTCCACGGCCAGGGCGTCGAGCTGGCGGCGGCGGTCGGCCACGTCGAGCCGGCCGTCATCGGGTCGACGACCGCCGTCTTCTACAACGAAGGAGCGGACGCCTGCATCTACGCCCCCGTCCCGCACGACTGGGAAGGCCACTACGTCCTGCCTTCGATCGTCGGATCGACCATCGGCGTCGTCCTCCGAGAGATCGCGACCGGGTGGATCCTCGGCCGGAACGCCTGGGATCCGGCCTCCGGCGGCGCCAACGGCGTCCGTGACCTCGGCGAGCTTCCGAGGCCCTCATCGGCGGAGGCGCCCCGTCCTCCCACGCTCGTCGAGGCCCGGCCGTTGGACGTCATCCGCTTCCACGCGCTCGACACGAAGGACGACCGCCGCTGCGAGCGCTTGCGGCTCGAGCTCGAGGCGTGCACCGAAGCGGGGCTCGTCGAGGTCGGCGCCGTTCCGGGCTTCTCGTTGTCGCGCGAGACGACCCTCCAGCTCGCGGTCCGGAGGTTCGACGGCGAAGGGAAGGCTCTGGGAGGTCAGAGTGCCCAGGCGGCCGTCGACGCCTCCGGCGCGCTCTCTCGCGCCCTCGTCGTCCCCGCCTCGACGCGCGACGAGCTCTCCCTCATCGTGGCCCCGGGAGACGTCGAGCCGGAGGCGCTGAGCGCGATCCGGCTCGTCTTCGATCGGAACCTCGAGGCGATTCCGGAAGCCCAGCTCGCCTGCTCGCCCGCGGCAACGAACTGCGCGGCGGAGCTCCTCGACCTCGGCGAGACGGGAGCCCCCGTCACGGCGGGTGTCCGCGTCCCGCTGGGGGTCGAACAGTCGCCGGACCGGACCGCGCTTCTGGTCGAGCCGCAGGCGACGCTCCCGCGAGGGCACTCGTTCACGTTCCGGCTTCGGGCCGAGAGTCTCGTCGTCCACAACTCGCCGGGAAAGACACCAACCGGGTTCGTCTACCCGGGCTACGCGCCCTCGTCGTTCTCGTTCGCGACAAGGCCGCAATCGGGGCGCGAGATCGGAAGCGTGGGTCCGGGAGAAGGAGGCCTCTCCCTGGGCGACACGAACGTCGCCCGGGACATCGTCCGCCTCGGGAACCTCCTCTTCGCGAGCTCGGCGACGGGCCGTCTGCTCGCGTTCGACACGTCCGACATCACGCGCCAGGCGCCGCCCTCCCCGAGGCCGTTCGCCCGCGCGAACCTCGTCGCCGACGAGGTCCGTTCGCTCGCGACGGACGGCCACGGGCGCGTCTTCTTCGCGGCCAAGGTCGGGGGCTCCTGGACGGTCCGAGCCTTTGCGATCGAGACCGCTCGTCGCGCCTCCTCGGGCAGCTGCCCGTCGGGCGACGCGCCCGCCTGGGCGGCGGGCGTCCCCTGCTTCGACCCGGCACCGGGAGGCGTGAAGGTCGCCTTCGCCCCCGGCTCGGCGTCCGGGCTCACCGCGTCGGAGTTCCTCGGGCTGACGGGAGGCCTCCCGACGGGAATCCCGTCGGACCTCGACGTCCTCGTCACTGACGAGACGAACCCACCGAACCCGGACCGTCTGGCGACGGGCGACGATTCTCCGAAGGACCTCGACGTCCGAGCGTTCAACGCCCGCTACGGCGTGAGCGCGCAGCTTCCCCCGGCGGAGCCCGACGGCAGCTGGGTTCTCGAGCTGAAACTGGAATCGACCCACAAACGACGGCCCGGCGTCGTCCTCCGCGACCCCGGAAACGTCTGCGGCGGCGAGAAGGCCTGGGACCACTACCAGCGCGTTTCCGTCGACAACGTGACGACGGGGCAGACCTTCTCGTTCGACATCCGCAACGAGTGGGACGGCTCGTCCGGAGAGCCCGGGGGCGGCCCGGACGGCGAGCTGACGATTGACCGGAGCCACGGAATCCGCGTGAGGCCTGGAGACCGCCTCCGCGTCCGCTACAACCTCCGCACCCTCGGGTACGTCGCCGTCGTTGGAGGCGGCATCTCGGCGGTCGATCTCAACCGGTTCTATCGAGCGCCGGCTCCGGAAGGTGCCCAGATGGGTGCGAGCCAGTGCGGTCGGCTCCTCGCGCGCGAGGAGGGGGCGTCGTTCGCGTTCCCGCGGTGCCCGTCTCCGTCGAACCCGAGCTCGACACCCGGCTCCCCGGAGGATGACGGTGGCCCGGTGCCGGACGGGCTGCTGATGACGCCGTCCCTCGCCGCCCTTGTCGACGCGGGAGGAGAAAGCGTTCTCTTCTCCACGCTCCTTCGCGTCGGGCCCGTCCGAAGCACGCACGCTCCGGCGACGGTGGCGCCGCCGGCAGGCCCGATCCCGCCGTCCTTCGACGTCGTGGACGCGCTCTGCGTGCGCCCGCGCGTCCCGCCTTTCTCCGGGCTCTCCATTACCCTGCGCGACGTCGTCGCGGCGCGGGCCGTGGCCTGGATCGACCGGCAGGGGCGCTACGACACGGCCTGGACGTTCAGGGCGCCGCAGCCGGGCGCCGAGCGAGAGACAGAAATCAGGAGCGACCTCGTCTTCTACTCGGTGGGATCTGCCGGCGTTCTCTCTTTCGCGCTCGTTGACGGGCCGCTCGGCCGCCTCGACCCGATAGGTCGGTTCTACCGGAAGGACCATCCGGTCTCACGGCTCGCGGTCGATCCGAGCGGGCGCTTCCTACTCGCAGGCGGGACGACGGCCGACGCGAACCCCGAGCCCTTCATCGACGTCTGGGATCTCACGCGGGTCAACGGAGTGCCGGACAGCCCGGGCTACGATGGCTACGACCCGCGCCTCGTCGCCTCGCTCGCCGCTCCCTGGGACGCGGGGCACGTCGTCTTCGACGAGTCCGGGAGCGGGCTCCTCTACACGTGGGGCAGCGACGGCACCGGAGGCCGGGCGGTCCCGATCCACGATCCGCAGTTCGTCCTGGCGGGGCTCTACCGGCCCGAGGAAGACCCCGCGGAGGGCCAGCCGCTCGTTCCCGTCAGCCGCGTCACGACGCGCTTCGCGCCGCTCGGAGTTCCGCTCCGCGTGGCCGCCGCAGACGAGGCCGACGCGGCGCTCAGGAAGGAGATTGACCGGGTCGCGACCGCAGCGTTCAGGGTCCGTGTCTCCCTCCCGGGCGATCTCGGAGGAGAGGGTGACCTCCTCGCGAAGGTCCAGGCGCTCCGCGCGCTTCCCGACGCGAGGAATCTCGGCCGAGAGGAGATTGGCGCCGCCGTCGGCGTTCCCGGCGGTCCCGGCTGGCCGAAGAACGAGGTCTTCGTCACGCTCCACCGTGTCGGCGGGAGACACGTCACCGACGCATCCGACTCGACGGGCGGTTCGGGACGGCTCTCCCTCCTCTTCAACGAGTACGAGAGCAGGGAAGTCGTCGTCCTCCTCGCCGACCCCAGGGCTCGCGGCGGCTACGCGAGACAGAAGACCTCCGACCCGTCCCGTGCCGAGCTCGACGAGGAGAGCCAGTGCCGGCGGTGCGAGAGGCCGGCACACGTCCAGGCTCTCGTCGAGCAGGGCCTCCTCGCCGAGGGAGACGTCCGCGAGCTCCTCGCGGCGGGACCGTACGTCCGCGTCCTCCTCTCGACGACTCCGCTCGATCCGGACGTCCCGGCAGCGTCACTCCCCGAGGCGCCGAAGGCGGCCACCGAGAAGGTCCTTCTCTTCTTCTCCTCCGTAAACGCGGCGGGCGACGTCTACCGTCCCCCCGCAGGTGGGGCGAGCCTCTTCGGCTGGGCGGACGAGGTCCCGTCCCTCTTCCAGGTAGCCCTCGGCGAGCCGGCCCTGAACCACGCGGTCCTTCCGCTCGAGGCGGGAGGGAGCGTTCTCCTCGGCTCGGGCGAGGCGCAACTCTCGACGACGGATCACGTCGTCGAGGGGCGCGGCCTCGGCTTTGCGGCCGAGCGCGTCTGGCGCTCGGGCCTCCTCGGCTACGGGCCGCTCGGGTCGGCGGGCTTCACGAGCCCGCTCTTTGCGCACCTCCGCGAGATCCCAGCGCTTCTCAAGCCGAAGGGAGAGGGCGAGTCGGGCAGCCGGACGGAACTCCTCTATCCGGGGGAGGTCCAGTACCACGACGGCGAAGGGCGCGTCTTCCGCTTTTACCCCCCGTGCGATCAGGCACTCTGCCCACCGGGCTATGTGGCGCCTGCCACGACCTCCGGTCCCCTCGACCCCCCGCAGACCCGGAGCTGGTGCCCCGCAGGCTACGAGGCCGACGACAACGGCAGCTACTGCGTGCCGAAGGGGCTCTACCTGCGGCTCGAGAAGCGCGGCGTGGGCTGGCGTCTCGTCTCGAGCGAGCACGACACGGCGGAGTTCGACGAGGCGGGGCGGCTCACCTGCCTCTCCGACCGGCACCGTCAGGGAGTCAAGGACTCGGCGGCTCGAGGGAACAGTCTCCAGCTCCGCCACGACGGCTTCGGCCAGCTGACGGCCGCGGAGGACGACTACGGCCGGCGTTATCGTTTCGCCTACCTCGATGACCCGCGGCCGACGGGCGACGGGAAACGCTACGGCCTCCTGAAGCGGCTCGACGACTTCGCGCTCCGCTCCGTCGAGTACGAGTTCCATTCCGAGGACCGGACGCTGCGGAAGGTCCTCCTGCCGGGGTTCTCCAACTCGTCCTACGGCCTGTCCTACACGGGCGAAAGGCGCCCGGCACTCGAGTACTCGTACTCCGCCCCGGCACGCGACTCCGGCGCACCGCTGAACGGGCCCGATTTCGCGAAGTTGATGCTGACGGGCTTCACGGCGCCGCGCGAGCCGGGGCGGACGAGCGTCCCCGAGAGACTCTCGTTCCGCTTCGACACCTCGACGGGAAGAGTCGTCGAGGCGAGCGTTCCGGGGCCTTCCTCAGGTACGACGAGGCCCCGCTGGACTTTCGACGACGTGCCAGGCGCCGGTTCCGGCTCGGACCCCGATCGCGTTCTCGTGACGCAGCCGTGGGGTCACGTCGTGACACACGAGCTCCTGAACGGCCGCGTCACGGCCGTCGAGGAGGACGCCCCGGTTCTCGCCGACTCCGATTCGTCCCCGGGTCCCGACCTGGTCGTCCCGGTGAGGAGGGTCCGTGCCGAGTTCACGTTCGCGGCCGACGGCCGACTCACGACGACGAAGCGCCCCGAAGGAAGCCTCGTATTCAACGAGTACTGGAACGACGCCCCCGACCGCCTCGCCCGCGCGAACGTCACGAAGGTGACCGAGGGCGCCGGGACCGCACCGCGCGGCCTCGCCGACTACTCCGAGACCACGACTCGGCTCGACTACACGGATGCGACCCAGCCGGCGGGCTTTCCCGCAGACAATATTCCCGTGAAGCTGACGGACCCGCTCCTCCGGGTCTCGCGCCCGATGGTCGCGGCGGCGGCCCTCGCCGGCGTCGCCTCGGGCTACGACGCGGCTCCCGACAGGAAGCAGCTCCAGGCCATCCGCGCCGCCACCGAGTACGACGCCTTCGGGCGGATGAAGGCCTTCTCGGGCGGTCCCGGCCTGCCGAACCCGCTCTCCTTCTCCGCCTCCTACGGGAAGGACGCGCGCGGAAATCCCGGCGGCGGCTTCGCGAAGGAGATCTCGCAGGGCTCCATCAGGGAGTCCTTCGAGTACGACGACGACGACGAGAAGGCGTTCCGGGGGAACGTGACGAGACGGACGACGAGCTTCGGGACCTTCTCGTCGACGAAATACGACGAGTGGGATCGACCGATCGAGGAGACGACGGGTCTCTCGACCTCCGCGGCCTACGAGCCCGTGGTGGATGCCCGGAGCAGGCGCGCCTTCGACGCGGCCGGGCGGCTCGTCCTGGAAGCCCGGGTCCAGGCGCCGCTCGGCGAGGTCGAGACGAGGATCTCCTACAACGACCGCGACCAGGTCGACCGGGTCGTCGAGACGAAGAGGGCGGGCGAGGAGCCGGGCATGGCGTCGGGCGTCGACGCCGAGACCCTCTACGCCTACGACGCCTTCGGGCGCCTGAAGAGCATCAGGAGCCCGCAGGGCGTGGTCACGACCTACGTCTACGACGCCGCGGGCCGCCTGAGCGGTCAGCAGACGGGCAACGCCGGCCCGCGCGAGCGCGCCTACGACGCAGCGGGTCGCCCGGCCGCCGTCACGGACGGAGACCAGGGCGTCTTCCGCACCCGCTACGACGCCTGGGGCCGCCCCTGGGCCGAGGACCACCCGACGGGGGCGCGCGTCGAACGCCGCTTCGACGCGGCGGGCGGGATCGTGAAGGAATCGACGTACGACCGGGCCGACGAGGCGACCCGCGCGCTTCTCGCGGAGACGGAGACGAACGTCACGAGCTTCGGCGAGGTGAACGAGATCGCCGAGCTCCTGACGGCCGTCCCGCGCACGCATCGCCTGACCCGCAGGATCCACGACGAGGCGGGCCGCCTCGTCGCGATCACCTCGGGGCCGGGCGAGGCGATCCAGCGCAGGGACCTCGCCGTCAGCTACGACACGGCAGGCCGCCCCGTCGAGGTGACGGACGCTGCAGGCAACCGCAGCCACCACCTCTACGAGAGCGAGGCCCCCTGGCCCTCGCATACGGAGCGGTACGAGACGGTGCCCGGTCTGCCGGCTCCCGTTCGGACGACGACGCGCACCTACAAGCGCGACGCCCTCGGCCGCGTCGTGGAGGAGGACCGGGGGAACGGCACGGTCGTCACCACCCGGCTCGACCAGGCTGGCAACGTCACGGCGAGCCAGCTCGGCCTCGAGGCACCGACTCTCTCGACGTTCGACGGGGCGGGCCGCCTCGTCCGCGTCGACCGTCCCGCCGGCCGAGGCTTCACGGTCTACGGATACGACAGGGACGGCCGGCTTCGCGTCCGCGTCGCCGCCGGTCAGGAGCGGACCGACCGGAGCGAGTACCGCTACGAAGACCTCACGGGGCGCCTCCGCCGTACCGAGCATCCGGACGGCACGAGCCAGGAGTTCACCTACAACCCCGACGACACCGTCGACCTCTGGACGAAGAGGTCGGGCATCCAGCTCAAGCACGTCTACGACCCCGCCAACCGCCTCCTCGGGCGCCGCATCGCGCAGACGGGCGGAGCGGGCGCGCCACAGACCGACTCCGGAGACAGCTTCGGCTGGGACCCGCTCTCGCGGCTCGTCCTGGCGGAGCGCCCGGCGTCGAACACCCCGGCCGTCGCCTACTCCGGCCTCGACTCGGCGGGCCGTCCGAAGAACGAGATCGTCGGCGGCCGCCCGCCCTTCACCCGCACCTGGGACACGTGGTCGCGCGAGGCGGAGATCCGGCTCCCCGCCGGTGTCGGCGCCCACGCGGCGGGCGATGGCTATCGGCGCGCCTTCGACGATCTCGATCGGGCCACCGGCCTCTCCGGCATTCAGTCCGCCTCTCTCGGGGCGACGTTCTCCTGGGGCGGCACCTCGCGCCTCTACGGGCAGGTGACGAATGGGCCGCTCCACGCCGCGCACCGTTACAGCTTCCTCGGCAGCGGCCGCGGGCCGCAGCCCGAGGGAGGCGTTACGTCGCCGTGGCGGCTCGGAGTTCTCTCCGTCGGTTCCTCCTTCACTCCCACTCTCGACACCGACGCCCCGAGCCATGCGTGGGGCCAGGCCGCCTTCGGTTACAGGCCGCAGTCGGGCCTGAAGGTCGGGCGCCGCGTCGCCTCGAGCCCGTCTCTCCTCTCGGGCCAGGGCTGGGCCTGGGGCCTCGACGCTTCGCGCCGTCTCTCGTGGGCCGAACCAGGAAGGGGAACGCTCGCGGAGGACGAGCCCACGTCGACCGCACGCTTCGAGGTGACCTACGGCCCGGGAGACGAGATCCTCGGCCTCACGCGTCTCGACTCGGGCGAGGTCACGACTCAGGCCGCCGGCCGCCAGGGGCGGATCCTCTCCCGAAACGGAGTCGCCTTCACCTACGACGCCGAGGGGCACCGTACCGCGGACGACCGCTACGAGTACTCCTGGAACTGGCGCGACGAGCTCGTCTCCGTCACCGTCAAGCCGTGCTGGACCGCGTCACCGACGGACTTCACGAGCGAGCCCTCGGCCGCCTGCCTTGCCGGCCAGGTGAGGCCGCAGAACGCAGGTCAGCAGACGCGCTACCTCCGCGACGCCCTCGGCCGCGTCTACTCCGAGCGCCGCCTCGGGCCGCCCGCCGTTCCGGACGACGATGCCTCGCGCCCCTTCCTCGAGGAGAAGGAGTTCCTCTGGGACGGCGGCACACTTCTCTCCGAGGCGGGCCGCGCCGCCGACGGCACGCTCCTCTGGCGGAAGAGCTACGTCCCGGGCCCCTCGGGCCTCGACGACGCCGTCCAGCTCCGCGTCGAGCGGTACGACCTCGCCGGGAAACGTGCGTCCGATCGCCTCTTCTCCTACGTCCGCGACGAGCAGGGGAGCGTCCTGGCGATCGTCGAGGAAGAGGACACCCCAGACCCCGCGCGGCCGGGCGTCCTCCTGCGCAACATCTACGACCCCTGGGGCCAGGCGCACGCCGAGGTCGGCCCCGAGCTCCGCGCCGCCAGCTTCGAGCCGGACGAGCTCACCCTGCCGCTCCCCGGCGGCAGCACCGCCCGCCAGAACGTCGACCCCGTCACGGCCACTGGAGGGCGCCTCCGTCTCGCCCTCTCCGTCGCGGCCGACGAGGCCACCCTCTCCACCGGGCTCCTCGTCGAGCGCCGACTCAGCGACGGCTCCTGGGGCGCCCTGACCGCAGCAGAGCTCGCTCTGGCGCGAGACCCCGCCACGCCCGAAGAGGCACTCGCCCTCCCGCTCCAGGGCTGGCAGAAGGGCGTCACCTATCGCGTCCGCCTTTCCACGGCCTTCCGCGACACTCTCGGCCGCGCTCCCTCGAACCAACCCTCCGTCGAGATCCCCATCCGATCCGACGGCTCTCCAATCGCCTTCGAGCGGCGCTTCCCGGTCTCCTACGAGACCTTCCTCGCGGCGGGCGAGACCGCGAACGACGCCCTCCCCGGCGGCCAGTCCCTCCTCTGGCAGGGCGCCTGGACCTCCTCCCTCGGTGGACATCAGCTCAAGCGCGCCCGCGTCTTCGACCCCCGCACCGCCTCCTTCCTCTCCGAGGACCCCCTCGACGATATCGACAGCCCGAACCTGTACGGGTACGTGGCTGGCCGGCCGCACGAGGCCGTGGACCCGTGGGGGCTGCAAGCGGCGCCGGGTTCGGTCGCTCGGGATCTCGAACTGA
>CAZNSS010000085.1:0-10637 GCA_964575465.1 uncultured Holophagales bacterium
TCCGCGACGCCCTCCGGGGCTACCTGAACGAGGACTGGACGACCGAGTACGCCGACGCCGAGGACGCCGCCCGCGCTTTCCGGCGCGACGCGGGCGAGGACGAGGCCCGTGCCGTGGCGGCCGAGGCGAAGAAGCTCCACGCCTCGGTCGCGGGGATGGAGGTGCGGGACCTCCGGAAGCTCTTCGGCGCGGGCTTCGGCTCGGGCTGGAGGCCGGCGACGGCGGCCGAGGCCGACCGGGTCCTCCGGCGCTTCGCCGGCGAGTAGGGAGCGGCCTCTCGCCGCCAACGCCGCGGGCTGCGGGTTCGATTCCGGCGGACCGGTCGCGGGTAGACTCCGTCGTCATGCCGAGCCGTCGATTCGCCGCTGGCGTCGTCCTCGCCGGGGCCCTCCTCGCCGGGCGGCTCGCCGTGGCCGTTCCCCCGCCCGCCGAGTCCGTCCTGGCCTCCGCGTCGACCGCCGCGAAGGCCGGAAAGAGGAACCTCCTCGTCGTCTTCCACGCCTCGTGGTGCGGCTGGTGCCGGAAGCTCGAGTCGGTCCTCTCCGCCCCCGCCGCGAAGGAGGTCCTCGACCGTCACTTCGAGAGGGTCGAGCTGACCGTGCTCGAGCGGGGTGAGAAGGAGGCGCTCGAGAACGACGGCGCCGAGCGCCTGCTGGAGTCCCTCGCCGGCAAGGATCCCGGACTCCCGTTCACGGCGGTCCTCGACCGGAAGTCGCACCGCCCGATCGCGACCTCAAACATGGCCGGGGTCGGGACGAACGTCGGCTTCCCGGGCAAGGCGGACGAGGTCGACCACTTCGTCGGGATGCTCCGCAAGGGGGCGCCCAGGATGACCGCCGCGGAAGCCGAGACGGTCCGCGCCGCCTTTCCGTCGCCGCGCTGAACCTCCCGGATCCGGTTCAGCCGACGAGCATCGCGTCGCCGTAGGAGAAGAAGCGGTAGCCGGAGGCGACCGCCTCGCGGTAGGCCGCGAGGACCTTCTCCCGCCCGGCAAACGCGCTGACGAGCATCAGAAGCGTCGAGCGCGGCAGGTGAAAGTTCGTGAGGAGGGCGTCGACGACGAGGAATTCCGCCCCCGGCACGAGGAAGAGCCTCGTCTCGAACGGGCCGGGCGCGACGCGCCCGCCGTGCCCGCGGGCAGAGGCCTCGAGCGTCCTGACGCTCGTCGTCCCGACGGCAACGACCCGCCGGCCTTCCCCCTTCGCCCGTGCCACTGCCTCGGCCGTCGCGTCCGGGACGACGCCGCGCTCGGGGTCCATCCGGTGCTCCTCCACGCGGTCGGCCTTCACCGGCTTGAAGGTCCCGATGCCGACGTGAAGGGTGACCGAGGCGACCTCCACGCCGCCGGAGCGGAGCGCGTCGAGGAGCCCGGGCGTCAGGTGGAGGCCGGCCGTGGGGGCCGCGATCGCGCCCGGCTCGCGCGCGTAGACGGTCTGGTAGTCCTCGGCGTCCCGCCCGTCGGCGACGCCCCCCTCGCGGTGGATGTAGGGGGGGAGCGGCGTCGTGCCGACCTGCGGGAGGGCCTCCGCGAGAGGCGTCCCCGAGAAGACGACGCGGTAGTGCCCCGATTCGCCCTTCCCGCTCACGGTACCCGAAAGGCCGGCCCCGAAGTCGAACGTCCGTCCCGGTTTCGCGCGGCGGCCCGGCCTGGCGAGGCAGTCCCAGGTCGCGGCGTCCTCCGTCTTCTCCACGAGGAGGAACTCCGTCCGGCGCCCCTCGGCGTCGGTCCCGAAGAGTCGCGCGGGGACGACCCTCGTGTCGTTGACGACGAGGAGGTCCCCCGGGCGGAGGAGCGCGGGGAGGTCGGCGACGCTCCGGTGGCCGATCGCGCCGGTCGAGCGGTCGAGCGTCATCAGCCGCGACGTGCCGCGCGGCGCGGGGCGCTGGGCGATCGCCTCCGGCGGGAGTTCGAAGTCGAAGTCGGAGACGTCCACGCGGAGATTGTGGCCGGTCGGCGCCCGGGATGGGGATCCGTCCTTCCGTTGACGCCGGGAGGCCTCCCGTGTAGTGTCCCGCCGGTTCTGACGATGGGCGAAGCAAACGGCACCTACCGCAAGCTCCGGTTGATGGATTCCGCGGGCATGGCGCGCGTCGTCGCCCGCATGGCCCGCGAGGTCGTCGAGGCCGCGGGAGGCGTCGAGGGGTTCGCCCTCGTCGGCATCCGGACGCGCGGCGTCCCGCTCGCGCGGCGGCTCGCGCTGGAGATCGAGAAGGTCGAGGGCGTCCGGATCCCGGTGGGCCTCCTCGACATCACGCTCTACCGCGACGACCTGACGACGGTGGCCTCGTCGCCCGTCCTGAAGCGCACCGACATCTCCTTCCCGGTCGAGACGAAGACGATCGTCCTCTGCGACGACGTGCTCTACACGGGGCGGACGGTCCGCGCGGCGATCGACGCGATCCTCGACTTCGGGCGGCCGCGGCGGATCCTCCTCGCGGTCCTCGTCGACCGGGGGCGTCGCGAGCTCCCGATCGAGGCCCAGCTCGTCGGCAAGAAAATCTCCACCTCCGCCACGGAGGTCGTCTCGGTGACGTTCAAGGAGACCGACGGCGAGGACGACGTCTGGCTCCTCGACCGTCACCCCGAGAAGGCGCCCCGGAAGGCGGCGCCGAAGCCCGTCCGGAGGGCACCCGCGAAGAAGGCGGCGGCGAAGAAGGCGTCCGACAGGAAGGCCGCGAAGCGTGCGGCCGGGAAGGCCGCCCCGAAGGGGCGCGGCCGCGGAAAGCGGTGAGCAGGAAGCCCGAGCCACCGGCCGACCCCACCTCCTTCACGAAGAAGGATCTCCTCGACATCGAGTCCCTCACGAAGGCCGAGATCCTCTCGATCCTGGACACGGCCGAGTCGATGGCCGAGATCAACAAGCGGACGATCAAGAAGGTCCCGACCCTCCGGGGCCGTCTCGTCGCGAACCTCTTCTACGAGAACTCGACGCGAACCCGGTTCTCCTTCGAGATCGCCGAGCGGCGCCTCACGGCCGACTCGATCTCCTTCGCCGCCGCGACGTCCTCGGCCTCGAAGGGGGAGACGCTCCTCGACACCTGCCGGAACCTCGAGGCGATGGCCCCCGACGCCATCGTCATCCGGCACCAGGCTTCCGGCGCGCCGCACTTCCTCGCCCGGAACCTGAAGTGCGCCGTCATCAACGCCGGCGACGGCACCCACGCCCACCCGACTCAGGCCCTCCTCGACGCATTCACCATGCGGAAGGCGAAGGGAAGGCTCGAGGGGCTGCGCGTCGCGATCTGCGGCGACGTCCGCTTCAGCCGTGTCGCCCGCTCGAACCTCGCCCTCCTGCCGAAGGTGGGGGCCGAGGTGACCCTCGCCGGGCCTCGCACGCTCCTCCCGCCCGAGATCGAGCGGACCGGGGCGCGCGTGACGACGCGGATCGAGGAGGCCGTCGACGGCGCCGACGTCGTCATGATGCTCCGCGTCCAGAAGGAGCGGGGCGGCGGGCTCGGTTTCCCGTCGGACCGCGAGTACTACGAGCTCTTCGGCCTCACGCCCGAGAGGCGCCGGCTCGCGCGGAAGGACGCCATCGTCATGCACCCCGGCCCGATGAACCGCGGGGTCGAGATCGACTCGACCGTCGCCGACGGCCCCGGCTCGGTGATCCTCGACCAGGTCGAGGCCGGCGTCGCGGTCCGCATGGCCGTGCTCTACCTCCTCATTGGAACGAGCGGCGATGAATGACACCCCTGTCCTGATCACCGGCGGGCGGGTCATCGACCCGTCGCGCGACCTCGACGCCACGCTCGACGTCCTCCTCGAGGGGGGCGTGGTCGCGAAGGTCGACGAGCGGATCGCCGCCCCGCGCGGGGCCGTCACCGTCGACGCCTCGGGCCTCGTCGTCGCCCCCGGCTTCGTCGACCTCCACGTCCACTTCCGCGAGCCCGGGTTCGAGTGGAAGGAGACGATCGCTTCCGGCTCCGAGGCGGCGGCGGCGGGCGGCTACACGACCGTCTGCTGCATGCCGAACACGGACCCCGTGATCGACGACGCGCCGACGGCGTCGTTCGTCCAGAAGCGGATCCGCGAGACGGCGCGCGTGCGCGTCCTCCCGATCGGCGCCGTCTCGAAGGGGCAGAAGGGGCTCGCGCTCGCCGAGATCGGCCTGATGAAGGCCGAGGGGATCGTCGCGATCTCCGACGACGGCAAGCCGGTGGTGAACGCCGACCTGATGCGGCGGGCCCTCGAGTACGCCTCGATGTTCGACCTGCCGGTCGTCGTCCACGAGGAGGACCCGAACCTCGTGGCGGGCGGGCAGATGCACGAGGGGTGGGCCTCCACACGCCTCGGCCTCCCGGGCTGGCCTTCGGTGGCCGAATCGACGATGGTCGCCCGCGACGTCGAGCTCGCGGCGCTCACGGGCGCCCGCCTCCACGTGGCGCACGTCTCGGTGAGGGAGAGCCTCGCGGCGATCCGCCGCGCCCGCGCAGCAAGGGTCCCGGTGAGCTGCGAAGTGACGCCGCACCACCTGACGCTGACGGACGAGGACCTGGCCCGCTCCGGCTACGACACCCGCTACAAGATGAACCCGCCGCTCCGCGGCGAGGAAGACCGCCAGGCGCTCGTGACGGCCCTCGCCGACGGGACGATCGACTGCGTCGCGACGGACCACGCGCCGCACCACGCCGACGAGAAGGCGATGGAGTTCGCGGCGGCGCCGTTCGGCGTCACGGGCCTCGAGACCGCCCTCGCCGTCCTCGTCGACGGCCTCGTCGCGCCGCGCCTCCTCTCGCTCACCCGGCTCGTCGAGGCGATGTCCACCGCGCCGGCGCGGCTGTTCGGCCTCCCTTCCGGGACGCTCGCGGAGGGCGCCCCGGCCGACGTCGTCCTCTTCTCCACGTCCAGGACGACGACCTTCTCCTCGTTCCGGTCCCTCTCCGCGAACTCCCCGTGGGCGGGCAGGACGCTCCGGGGGCGCGTCGAGCGGACGTTCGTCGGGGGGCGCGAGGTCCACCGCTTCGGGACGGCCCACGCGGCCGAGCCCGCCGGCTGACGCCGGACGGCACGTCCCCGAGCCCCGGAACCGCCGCCGCCGTGTCCCAGCCCGCCCCTTCCGTCCCGACCCCGGCGAAGCAGATCGTCCTCGTCGACGACTCGCCGGCCTACGCGGCGTCGTGGCGGGGGATCTTCGCGGACCGCTACGGCGATCGGGTCGTCTTCGAGGCGTTCCAGGACCCGGTCGCGGCCCTCTCGCGGCTCGGCCCCGACGTCGACCTCCTCCTCGTCGACCTCGAGATGCCCGTCCTCGACGGGCGCTCCGTCGCCCGGCTCGCCAGGGAGAGGGGCGTGAGCGAAAAGCGAATCGTCATCGTCTCGGGACACGACGCCGACGAGCTCCACCGCCTCTTCCCGAAGGGGGCGTGCCTCGCGGTCATCAACAAGACCGAGGCGCAGCAGCAGAGCGCGTTCCTGATGATCCTCGACAGCATCGTCTTCCGGCACTGATGGAGGGCTCGCGCGCGCTCGATGCCGCCGTCGAGGCCGCCCGCCGGGCCGGCGACCTCCTCCTCGGCTACTTCGGGTCGCTCGACCCCTCGGAGGTGGAGGAGAAGGGGCGCAACGACGTCGTCTCCCGCGCCGACCGCGAGAGCGAGGCGCTCGTCAGGGAGATCCTCCTCGGCGCCTTCCCCGGCGACCTCTTCGTCGGCGAGGAGGGGGGAACGACCGGGTCGGACGCCGACGCCCCCGCCTGGATCGTCGACCCGCTCGACGGCACCGCGAACTTCGTCCGCGGCTTCCCGCACTGGGCGGTCTCGATAGGCCGGACCGCGGGCGGTCGGAACGGCGAGCTCGTCCTCGGCGTCGTCTGGGACCCGGTCAAGCGCGACCTCTTCGTCGCGGAGAGAGGCTCGGGCGCGTACCGGAACGGCCGCCGCCTCCACGTGACCCACCGGGACGGCCTCGCGGGCGCGGCGCTCGCGACCGGGTTCCCGTTCCGGATCCAGGCGCGGATCGACACCTACCTCCGCGTCTTCAAGGCGGTCTTCCTCGAGGCGCAGTCGATCCGCCGCGCCGGGAGCGCCGCGCTCGACCTCGCCTACGTCTCCTGCGGGATCTTCGACGGCTTCTTCGAGCTCGGCCTCTCGCCGTGGGACTCGGCGGCGGGAGCCGTCCTCGTCGCCGAGGCCGGAGGGGTCGTTACCGACTTCGACGGCGGCGGCGCGTGGCGCGAGCGGGGGAACCTCCTGGCCGCCGGGCCGGGCGTCCACGCGGGGCTCGCGAGGCTCGTCGCGGACCTCGGGGTCCGCGACGAAGCACTCTAGACCGCCCTACCAGGGGAGCCCGCGCACCTCCCGCGCCCGGCGGTAGACGAGCTCGTAGTCGTTCGCCGAGCGGCCCCAGGAGAAGTCGGCCTTCATCCCGTTCCGCACGAGGCGCGTCCAGGCGTCGCGGTGGAAGAAGAGCCGCTGCGCGTGGAGGACCTCGGCGGCGAGCGCGTGCGGCGAGGGGTCGTCGAAGTGGAAGCCGGTCGCCCAGTCGAGGTTGTCGCCGTGGAGCCCGATGACCGAGTCGGCGAGGCCGCCGGTGCGCCTCACGATCGGGACCGTGCCGTAGGCGAGGGCGTACATCTGCGTGAGGCCGCACGGCTCGTAACGCGACGGAACGACGAGGGCGTCGCACCCGGCCTGGATCTTGTGCGAGAGCGCGTCGTCGTACCCGACGAAGCCCTTGAAGCGGCCCGGGTAGTGCGTCTCGAGGAGCCGCATGGAGCCCTCGAGCGCCGGCTCGCCGGAGCCGAGGACGGCGATCCTCACGCCGCGCCGGATCAGCTCGGGCGCGGCCTCGAAGAGGAGGTCGTACCCCTTCTGGGGAACGAGGCGGCCGACGGAGCCGACGACCATTCCCGGGTCACCGGTCTCGAAGCCGGCGAGGCGGCACAGGTCCGCGCGGCAGTCGGCCTTCCCGCGCAGGTCGTCGGACGAGTAGTGCGAGGCGACGTGCGGGTCGGAGCCGGGGCTCCACTCCTGGCGGTCGATCCCGTTCAGGATGCCGGCGAGCCGCGCGGACTTCAGGCGGATCACGCCGTCGAGACCGGCGCCCCCCTCGGCCGTCCGGATCTCCCACGCGTAGGTCGGCGAGACCGTCGTCACCATGTCGGCCGCGACGATCGCCCCCTTCAGCATGTTGAGGTTGCCGTCGTGCTCGAGGAGGCCCCCCGTCCACGTCTCGGGGGGGAGGCCGAGGACGGGGGCCTGCTCCGGACCGTAGATCCCCTGGTAACCGATGTTGTGGATCGTCACGACCGAGGCGACGTCGTCGAACCACGGGTCGCGCCAGGCGCTCCACGCGCCGAGCATCGTCGCGAGGGCCGGGTGCCAGTCGTGCGTGTGGATCACCCGCGGGCGGTCGCCGAGGCGCTTCATCGCCTCGATGGCGGCGCGGACGAAGAGGCTGAAGCGCCAGATGCCGTCGTCGGCCCCGTGCTCGTTCTTCGCGTAGAGGCCGCCGGGGCGGTGGAAGAGGGGGTCGTGCGCGACGAAGTGGACGGGGACGCTGCTCCCGGGGAGCGTCGCGCGGAGGATGCCGACGCGGTGCGCCGCGCCCATGATCGAGACGTCGAACGGCTCGAGCTCCTGAACGGGCCACGTCCCCCGGCGGCGGAACCACTGGGCCGCCTCGAGGAAGAACGGGACCCAGACGTCGACGTCGTGGCCGGTGGCCGCGAGCGCCTTGGGGAGGGACGAGACGACGTCGCCGAGGCCGCCCGTCTTGGCGAAGGGCGAGACCTCGGCCGAGAGGTTCGCGACGCGCATCAGTTCTCCTTCTCTTCCGGAAGCGGACGGTTTTCCCAGACGACGGCGGCGTAGCCGACGACCCGGCTCGTGTCGCCGAAGGCGTCTCCCGAATCTCCCCGCGCGAGAAGGCGCGGGGTGGCGGGCGGCAGCCCCTTCAGGGCCTCGAGGAGCGCCGTCGCCGGGAGGACGCCGCACATCGAGATCCGCTCCCGGAGGAGCACGCGGCCGAAGAGCTCGGCCGGGTCTCCCGCGAGGAGCGCGTCGAGGGCGCGGCTGTCCTTCTCACGGTTCGCTTCCCGCGGGAGGTAGTGGTTGAGGTCGGACGAGACGACGAGCGCGACCCTCCGGCCCGAGGCCTCGAGATGCCGGACGGCCGACGCCACCGCCCGGCCGACGCCGAGGCAGAGGTCGAGGTCGTGCGCGCCGAGCGAGAGACACGCGACGGAGACGTCGGGACGCGCCGCCTGGAGGAACGGGAGGAGGACCTCGAGGGAGTGCTCGCGGCGGTGGGCCTTCTCGTCGCGCCGGATCCCGGCTCCGGCCGCGAGGAGCTCCGCGACGAGATCCTGCGCGACGGGGACGTCGCCGAGCGGCGTCCTCCACGCCGTGGCGCCGGAGAGCGAGACGTCCTCGCCTTCGCCGTGGTGGTTGGGCCCCATCAGGAGGACCGTCGCGGGGAGGTCGACCGCCCCGACGCCCGTACCGGCGATCGCGCCCGAGTAGACGTGCCCGGCGTGCGGCAGCAGAAGGGCACGCCACGCCGCCTCGGGAAGCCGGGGCCTCGGGGCCACCGCGAGGAACGCCTCCGCTTCCGCCCGGAGCGCCCGCGTGCCGCCCTCGTAGAAGAGGCCGGCGACGGCGGGGAGCCGGACGGAGTCGCTCAAAACACGATCACCGAGACTTCCGCGGACTTCGCGCCGCAGACCGCGCGGATCGTGGCCGAGCCGGGGCCGATGCCGAGGACCGCCCCGCCCGAGCAGGTGGCGACGCGGGGGTCCGAAGAGGTCCACGTCGCGGCGACGTCGGCGATCGGCTGCCCCTGCGGGTCGCGGGCGACGAGGTTGACCTTCCCCATCTCTCCCACCTTCAGGGGGATGTTCAGGGGCAGGGCCTCGAGCGTCTCGATGGTGCGGAAGACGACGACGACGTCGGCCGTCCCCGAGACGTCGCCCACCGTGGCCTTGATCGCCGCCGTCCCCTCGCCGACGGACGTCACGACGCCGGAGGCGTCGACCGTCGCGACCTTGGGGGCCGAGGAGGCCCACTCCACCTTCATTTCGACCGGCTGGCCGGCGCTGTCCTTCATCGCGAGCGTGAGGGGGAAGGTCGACCCCGCGGGGCCGGCGAGGGTCGTCCGGACCGGGAGGACGTTCACGATCGCGATGTCGAAGACCTCGAGCGGCGCCTTCGCCTCGAGGGGGGGCTCGGCCAGCCGCGCCGTGATCATCGTCTTCCCGGGGGCCACCGTCCTGACCGCGCCCGTCTGGCCGTCGATCGTGGCGACCTTCGGGTTCGAGGACTCCCAGACGATCGCCTTTCCCGCGACGATCTCCCCCTTCTTGTCGACGACGTCGGCGGAGAAGGAGGCGATCCGGGCGAGGCCGTAGACGCTCAGCCGCGCGGGTTTCAGGCGGATCTCCGTCGGCTTCTGACCGCAGGAGGTGGCGAGGAGGGCGGCGAGGAGGAGCGCGGCGGCGGGAAGGACGCGCGGTTGGCGGCTCATCTCGCCGAAATCTTACCGCGCGTCGTCGTCGTCGGCTTCGTCGGCGAGGAGGGGCCCCATTTCAGCGGTCGCGGACATCCGGGAGAGGATCCGGGAGGCCCTCCGCTCGTGCCGGGCGGGGTTCCCGAGGAAAACGCGGGGGCCCGGGATCATCGCCGCGAGCCAAGCGGCCTGGGCCCTCGTCAGCGACGACGCCGACGTCCCGAAGTACTTCCGGGCCGCCGCCTCGCAGCCCCAGACCCGCTCGCCCCACTCGATGCCGGAGAGGTAGTGCTCGAGGATCGTCCTCTTGGGGAGGAGCAGCTCCATCGTCAGGGCGATCGCCGCCTCGCGCCCCTTCCGGAACCAGGTGCGGTCGGACGAGAGCCAGAGGTTCTTCGCGAGCTGCTGCGTGATCGTCGAAGCCCCGATCCGCCGCCTCTTCGGGTATCGACGGTTCCGCTCGCGCGCGGCCCGGACCGCCTCCCAGTCGATCCCGTGGTGCGCAAAGAAGCGGGCGTCCTCGGCCACGAGGACGGCCTTCACGAGGTGGGGGGAGACCTTCGCGAGCGGGACGGGACGGCGGTCGATCCGGGCGTTCTTCCCCTCGGAGAGGAGGCGCCCCCGCCTCGCCTCGAGGAAGGCCGTCGACGCCGGAGGGGAGAACCGGAGGGCCACGATGCGCGGGACGGGGACGAGGACGCCGAAGAGGAGGAAGAGGGAGAGGCCCGCGGCGGCGAGGGCGAGCCTCCGTCGCCGCGAGGTCCCCGGTCCGCGGCTCATGGAAGGGCGGGCGTCCCCGTCAGCCGAGGACCTCGGCGAACGTGGCGCGCAGGCGCTGGACGCCGAGGAGCGCCTCGTCCTTCGAGAGAGTCAGGGCCGGCCGGAGGCGGATCGCGTTCTCGCCCGAGGCGAGGCCCATGACGTTGTGCTTCTGCAGCCACGTGGAGAGGACCTTCCCGCGCGTGGCGCCGTCGGGGAGGTCGAACGCGATGAAGAGGCCCCTGCCGCGGACGTTCCCCACCTTCCCGGGGAACTCCCGCGCGAGCTCCTGGAGCTTCTCCTTCAGGAACTCGCCGACGACGCGGGCGTTCTCGACGAGCGACTCCTGCTCGATGATCTCGAGGTAGCGGCGCGCCCGGACCATGTCGGCGAGGTTGCCGCCCCAGGTCGAGTTGATCCGCGACGAGAC
>CAZNSS010000086.1:0-10586 GCA_964575465.1 uncultured Holophagales bacterium
GGGGCGCGCGCGAGGAGGAGATCCGCGCGGCGAAGAGCCAGTGGGACCGCGCCCGCCACGCGGCCGACCTCGCCGAGGTGACGTTCGGCCGGCTCGACCGCCTCGCGCGCGACGGCGTCGTGCCGAAGCAGCGGCGCGACGAGGCCGAGGCGCAGTGGAAGACCTCCCGCGACGCCGCCGAAGCGGCGAAGGCGGTCTACGACATGGCGGTCGCGGGGGCGCGTCGCGAGGACCGCGATACCGCCGCCGCGCTCGTCTCGCGCGCCACGGGGGCCGTCGACGAGGTGAAGGCGTTCCTCGACGAGACGACGGTCTCCTCTCCCGCCGCCGGCGAGGTCTACCGGAGGAACGTCGAGCCGGGCGAGATCGTCCCGGCCGGCTTCCCCATCGTCACGCTCGTCGACCTCTCCGACGTCTGGGTCACGTTCCAGGTCCGGGAGGACCGCCTCGAGAAGCTGAGGATGGGCGCTACCGTCCCCGCGCGCTTCCCGGCGCTCGGGAACGAGGAGGTCGCGCTCACGGTCACGTTCGTCGCGCCGCAGGGCGACTTCGCGACCTGGCGGGCCACGAGCGCCCAGGGAGGCTTCGACCTGAAGACGTTCGAGGTCCGGGCAAGGCCGGCCAGGCCCGTCCCCGGCCTTCGACCCGGCATGAGCGCGCTGGTGAAGACCGACACGTGGCGCTAGGAGAATCCCCCGGCGTCCTCCGCGCGGCGCGGCGGGAGGCGGGGCGGCTCGTCGCGAGCCGCTACGCCCTCGTCCTCCTCGTCGTCCTTCCGATCGCCGGTATCGCGCTCGTCGCGGCGATCTTCTGGAAGCGCCTTCCGTCGGACCTTCCCGTGGCGGTCGTCGACGCGGACCGCTCGCTCCTCTCGCGGCGCCTCGTGAGGATGGTCGACGCGACGAAGTCGATGCGGGCGACGGGGCCGTTCGCGACGCCGTCCGAGGCGCTCGACGAGGTCCTCTCCGGGCGGTCCTACGCCGTCCTGACGATCCCCGAGCACCTCGAGCGCGACGTGAAGCGCGGCTCCGCGCCGAAGGTCGTCCTCCACTACGATGCCCTGAGGATGATCCCGGCGAGCATCCTGAAGCGGGACGTGAAGGCGGTCGTCGGGACGCTCTCGGCCGGCGTCGAGATCCAGGCGCGGCGCGCCCTCGGCGAGACGCCCGACGTCGCCGCGGCCCGATTCGAGCCGGTCCGCTCCCTGCGCGGCGCCCTCTTCAACCCGGGCCTCGACTACCTCGCGTTCCTGGCGCCGGCCCTCGTCCCGACGCTCCTGTCGATCTTCGTCCTCGTCGGCGCGGTGAACGCCCTCGGCGTCGAGCTGCGCGACGGCACGGCCGGCGAGTGGCTCGCCGCGGGAGGGAGCGCCGCGCGCGCCGTCGCGGGGACGCTCCTCCCGCAGACGCTCTGGTTCACGGCGCTCGGCCTCTCGTCGACCGCCGTCCTGTTCCGGCTCCTCGACGTGCCGTTCCGTGGCAGCGGCGTTCTCGTCGCGCTCGGGACGCTCCTCCTCGTCCTCGCCTACCAGGCGATGGGGCTCCTCTTCGTCGCCGCGAGCGCGAACCTCCGCCTCGCCTCGAGCACGGCGGCGTTCTACGGCGGGCCCGCCTTCGCCTTCACGGGGATCACCTTCCCGACGTTCGGGATGCCGCTCGCCGCGAAGGCCTGGGGCGCGCTCCTCCCCGTGACGCACTACCTCGCACTCCTCCTCTCGCAGGCGCTCCGGGGCGCGCCGCCGTCCACGGCCACGGGGCCGCTCGCCGCGCTCTGCGCGTTCGTCCTCCTCGCGCCGCCCCTCGCGCTCTGGCGGATGGGGCGCCTCATGCGCGACCCGTCGACCTGGGGGCGGACGTGAGGACGGTCCTCCGCGCGTTCCGCGACGAGGTGCGCGGCGCGCTCCACGACCCGGGGGCGCTCCTCGTCCTCGTCGGCGCGATCTCCCTCTACGCGTTCTTCTACCCGACGCCCTACCACCGGGAGGTCCTGAAGGAGGTCCCCGTCGTCGTCGTCGACCTCGACCGGACGCCCCTCTCGCGGCTCCTCGTCCGGATGGCCGACGCGCACGAGCTCGTCCGCGTCTCGGCCCGCGCCGCGAGCCTCGCCGAAGCGGAGCGCCTCGTCCTCCGCGGCGAGGCGGGGGGCGTCCTCGCGATCCCGGAGGGGCTCGAGCGCGAAGTGAAGCGCGGGGCCCCCGCCACCGTCGGCGTCTTCGCCGACGCGACCTACTTCCTCGTCTACCGGCAGGCCCTGACGGGCCTCGCCGAGGCGACGGGGACGCTCTCGGCCGGCATCGAGGTGAAGCGGCTCGAGGCGCAGGGGATGAGCGAGGAGAAGGCCCGCGCGTTCCGCGACCCGCTGCCGCTCGTGTCGCGCCCGCTCTTCAACCCGGCCGAGGGGTACGCGAGCTACGTCGTGCCGGGCGTCCTGATCCTGATCCTCCAGCAGACGCTCCTGATCGGGATCGGACTGCGCGGCGCGGCGGACCTCGGCGCCCTCGGCAACGGCCCGCTCCTGTCGCGGGCGGCCGCGTCGGTCGCGGGGCGGAGCCTCGCGTTCCTCCTCCTCTACGCGGTCCACGCCGTCTTCTACTTCGCCGTCGTCGCCCGCGTCTTCGGGTTCCCCGTCCGCGGCGGAGGGTCCGCGGCGGCCGCGCTCGTCCTCCCGTTCCTCCTCGCCACGAGCTTCCTCGGCCTCGCCCTCGCCGTCCTCTTCCGAAGGCGCGAGGCGGCGATCCAGGCGCTCCTCTTCACGTCCCTTCCGGCGGTCTTCCTCGCGAGCTACGCCTGGCCGCCGGAGGCGCTCCCCGCGTGGCTCCGCTTCGTCTCGCAGGCGATCCCCTCGACGAGCGCCATCCCGGCGCTCCTGCGCGTGAACCAGGCCGGCGCCTCGCTCGCGCACGTCCGGCACGAGCTGGCCGTCCTCTGGGGCCTCGCCGTCGCGTTCTTCGTCCTCGCGGTCCTCGCCCAGGCCCGCCGCGCGGTCAGCCGCCCGCGCGTTCCCTGAGGACGCCGAGCGCCTCCGCGCGCCCTGCGAGGCGCCCCTTCCCCTGGTAGAGCTTCCCCGAGCCGCCGCCCCGCCCCCCGAGAGCCTCGGCGACCGCGGAGCCGAGCGCGCGGACGTCCGCGGACGAGGCCCCGCCCGCGGCGAGGAGGAACGACCCGGCCCCCTCCTTCGCCGCGGTGAGGAGGACGACGCCGGTCGCCGGGACCGACGAGAAGCGCCTGCCGACGCGCGTCAGGAAGGCCAGGTCGCGCCCGTCGAAGTGCGCTTCCGCGACGGGAAGGCCCGCCGCGGCGAGGCCGTCGGCCGTCGCGTCGGCCAGCTCCTCCTCCGCGACCCGAAGGGACCTCTGAGCCTCGGCGAGCTGTCCCAGCTTCGCCTCGACCGCCTCCGCGAGCGACGCGTCGGGGGCGCCGAGGAGCGTCCGCAGCCGGGCGTTCCGCTCCTCGTGCGCGCCGAGACGGCGGCGGACCCGGCCCCCCGCGACGAAGAAGAGACGTGTCCCTCCGCGGAGCTTCTCGGTGCCGAGGAGCTTCAGCGCCTCGATCTGGGCGGTCGAGGCGAGGTGCGTCCCTCCGCAGGTGTTGAGGTCGATCCCTTCGATCTCGACGAGGCGCACGTCGCCCGAGTGCCCCTCGGGAAGGCCTCGCGTCCGGACGCCGAGGGAGGCGACCTCCTCGGGACGGACGCGGCGATGGGTGACCGGCCGCGCCCGGCGGATCTCCGCAGCGACCGCGTCCTCGAGCCGTTCGGCTTCCGCCGGAGCCACCGCGGGCACGCCGAGCTCGACGTCGCACGTGTCCGGCCCGAGGTGGAAGGCCCTCGTCTCCCAGCCGAACCCGTCGGCCGCCACCGCCGTCAGAAGGTGCTGCCCGGTGTGCTGCTGCATGTGGTCGAAGCGCCTGTTCCAGTCGAGGCGGACGACCGCGGGCCCCTCGGCGAGCGGGGCGGCGACGGTGTGACGGACCTCCCCGTCGACCGTCTGGACGTCGAGCACCGCGACGTCTCCGATCCAGCCGTGGTCCGACGGCTGGCCTCCGCCCTCCGGGTAGAGGAGCGTGTCGTCGAGAACGGCCCAGGGGCGTGCGCCGTCGGTCCCCGTCCGGACGACGCGGGCGACCAGCTCGGTAAGGAACGGCTCTCTCTCGAAGGCTCGCGGGGCGCTCATGCCCGAGGTTAACCGCTCCGGTGCGGTCGTAGAATCGTTCGATGGAGACAGATTGAGGACGGAACGGCGGAGCCGCCGCCCGTGGGCGGGGATGTTCGCGCTGGCCCTGTCCGTCGCGTCGTGCCGGATACCCGGCGCCGCGCCGCGCTCCCGCATCGTTCTCGGCCAGCCGACGTCCGCCCTCACGCTCGACCCGCACCTCCACGACGAGGAGTCGACCTACTCGACGCTCGAGCACTTCTACGACAAGCTGGTCGCCTTCGGACCCGATATGGAGCTCCTCCCCGAGCTCGCCCTCACGTGGCAGAACCCGACCGAGACGCTCTGGCGGATCCGCCTGCGCCGCGGAGTCGTCTTCCACGACGGCCGCCCCTTCGAGGCAGAGGACGTGGCGGCGTCGATCCGCCGGGCCCGTGCGCTTCCGGGCTCGCGCGTCGCCTACTACCTCGAGAGCGTCGCCGAGGTGAGGGCGCCCGACTCCGAGACCGTCGAGATCGTCACGGCGCGCCCCTCGCCCGTCCTCCTGAATCGTCTCGCCTTCATCGGGATCGTTCCCCGCGACACGCCCCTCTCCCCCGTCACGAAGCCGGTGGGGACCGGTCCCTACCGTTTCGTGAGCGGGACGCCGGGGCTGACGATCGAAGGGGAGAGGTTCGACAGGTACTGGGGCCCGGCCCCACCCTGGGAGAGGGTCCGGTTCGTCTCCCTTCCCGACGCCCGGAGCCGTGCCGAGGCCGTCTCCGGCGGGGCCGCCGACGCCGTCTCCCGATTCCCCTACGACCGCGCCGAGTGGGGGGCGCGCCAGAAGTCGATGAGGCTCGTCTCGGTCCGTGGCCTCGGCGTGACGTTCCTCGGGTTCCAGACGACCCCCCCGAGCCCGTTCGCCGACCTCCGCGTCCGGAGGGCTTTCGCCCTCGCGATCGACCGGCGGACGCTCGTCCCCGAGGGAGAGCGCCAGTACTCGGTCCCGATGGACCAGCTCGTGCCTGCCGGGGTCTTCGGCCACATCCCGCAGTCGCCGCCCGACCGCCCCGACCCCGCCGAGGCGCAGCGGCTCCTTTCCGAGGCCCGGTTCCCGCTGCGGCGCGAGCTGCGGCTGACCTTCGCGGACACCCACGCGGACGTCGGGAACGCCCTCTGCCGCCAGCTCGGCGCCTCGGGGCTCGTCGTCGTCCCCGAGCCTCTCCCCCAGCCGGAGTTCTACGCGCGCTTCTCCTCGAACGCCCCTCCCCTCCTGTTCCTCATGTCCTGGGCCGCCGGCACGGGCGACGGCTCGGACCTCCTCGAGGCCCTCTTCCACACTCCCGGTGGGGGGCTCGGGACCGCGAACCGCTTCGGCTACTCGCGCCCCGACCTCGATCGGCTCATCTCCGGGGCGAGCCAGTCCCTCGAACCGGCCACCCGGCGCGAGGCGCTCTGGGCCGCGTTCCGGCTCCTCGCCGCGGACGTCCCGGCGGTCCCGCTCCTCCTCCGGTCGAACCTCTACGCCGTCCGGCCGGACCTCGACTGGACGCAGCGGCGGAACCGCCGCATGCGCGCCGCCGACCTCGCGCCCGCCACGCGCCGATAGCACAACGTTTTTGTTGCAGGACGGTTGTTTTCTTACACCTTTGTCATATCGTTGACGCATGCCTGCGGCCCGTCCCGACAACCTCCGGGCGCTCCTCGAGGTCGCGCGCGCCCTCTCCCGGACGCTCGACCGCGCCTCGGCCGTCGCCCGCGTCGTCGAGCTCCTGGAGGACGAGCTCGCGGCCGTCGCCGCGACCGTCTCCCTGGCCGATCCCTCGTCAGGAGAGCTGAGGGTCGAAGCCGCCTCGGGCCTCGCCCGCGACTCCGTGCACCGCGTGCGCTTCCGGCCCGGCGAGGGGATCAACGGCCGGGTCTTCGAGAGCGGCCGTCCCATCGTCCTTCCCGACGCGGGGAGGGAGCCGCTGTTCCTCGACCGGACGGGCCTCCTCGCCGCCGCCCGCAAGCACCGCAGGGACGTGGCCTACGTCTGCGTCCCGATCCCGGGAGAAAGGAAGCGCGCCGGGACCGTGGGTGCGGCCTTCCCGCGCGACGCGGCGCGGGACTGGGAGGAGGTGGCTGCGTTCCTCGAGGTCGCCGCGACCATGCTCGGGCAGACGCTTCGCGCCCACGGGCGCGTGGAGGCCGAGCGGCGAAAGCTCCTCGACGAGAACCGGCTCCTGAAGGAAGAGCTGAAGGAGAGATACGACCTCAGGAACCTCGTCGGGAACAGCGCGCCGATGCGCCGGGTCTACGAGCTCGTCGCGCAGGCGGCCCCGTCGAGCGCCACCGTCCTGCTCCGGGGAGAGTCGGGGACGGGCAAGGAGCTCGTCGCCCACGCCATCCACTACGGCTCCCCGCGATCGGCCCGGCCGTTCGTGAGGGTCAGCTGCGCGGCCCTCCCCGAGAGCCTCGTCGAGTCCGAGCTCTTCGGCCACGAGGCGGGGGCCTTCACCGACGCGCGCGCCCGGCGCCCGGGACGGTTCGAGCTCGCGCACGGCGGGACGCTCTTCCTCGACGAGGTGGGAGAGCTGACGCCCGCCGTCCAGGTGAAGCTCCTTCGTGTCCTCCAGGAGCGGGAGTTCGAGCGGGTCGGCGGTACGCAGTCGATCCGCGTCGACGTCCGGCTCATCGCCGCGACGAACAAGGACCTCGAGGCCGCGATGCGGGCGGGGAGCTTCCGCGAGGACCTGTATTACCGGCTGAACGTCTTCTCGATCTTCGTCCCCCCTCTCCGCGAGCGGCGCACCGACATCCCGCTCCTCGCCGACTTCTTCGTCGAGAAGCTGGCCGCCGAGCACCGCCGCGACGTGCGGCGGATCGCGACGACGGCGATCGACGTGCTGATGGCCTACCACTGGCCGGGAAACGTGAGGGAGCTCGCGAACTGCATCGAGCGCGCCGTCCTCGTCTGCGACGGCGGGGTGATCCACGCCCACCATCTCCCCCCGACGCTCCAGACGGCGGAGATCTCCGGGACGCTCCCCCAGGCGTCGCTCGAGGCGGCCCTCGGCGCCTTCGAGAAGGACCTCCTCCTCGACGCCGTGAAGATCGCCCGCGGGAACCGGGCCCGCGCGGCGCGGCTCCTCCAGACGACGGAGCGGATCCTCTCGTACGGGCTGAAGCGCCACGGGATCGACGCGGACCGCTTCCGGGCCTGAAAGTGACTCTCTTGTCGTCTTTTCAATCCATTACGACATTCCTGTCGTAACGGACTGAGCGCTCCGAATTCGTCTCCGGGTGCCGGAAGTCCCGCGAAACCAGGGTCTTCGGCCTCCCTCCCCGCCTCCCCGCCGCCGCGCACGCGGCTTGCAGGGCCGGGGCACGCCCGACTCGGCGAAACGAACGGAGGACCCATGCCCCGAAACCCCGCAGGTCTCCTTTCCCCGGGAGGAGCGACGCGATGAACGCCGCCGACACCACCTGGATGCTCCTCTCGACGGCGCTCGTCCTCCTCATGACCCCCGCGCTCGCGTTCTTCTACGGCGGGCTCGTCCGCTCGAAGAACGCCCTCAACACGATGATGATGAGCGTCTCCTCGCTCGGGTTCGTCGGCGTCGCCTGGGTGCTCCTCGGCTACTCGCTCTCGTTCGCCCCGGGCTCGCCGGTCCTCGGCGACCTGTCCTGGGCCCTCCTCTCGGGCGTCGGCCTCGACCCGGGGCCGGCGGCCCCGACGATCCCGCACCTCCTCTTCGCCGTCTACCAGGGGACCTTCGCGATCATCACCGCCGCCCTCATCTCCGGCGCGATCGTCGAGCGGATGCGTTTCGGGCCGTACCTGGCGTTCATCACGCTCTGGTCGCTGCTCGTCTACGCCCCGGTGGCGCACTGGGTCTGGGGCGGCGGCCTCCTCGCGAAGCTCGGCGCGCTCGACTTCGCCGGCGGGACCGTCGTCCACGTGAACGCCGGCGTGGCGGCCCTCGTCGCCGCCCTCGTCCTCGGCCCGCGGAAGGACCACGCCCGCCAGGCGATGCTCCCGCACAACGTCCCCTTCACCCTCCTCGGCGCGGGCCTCCTCTGGTTCGGCTGGTTCGGCTTCAACGGGGGAAGCGCGCTCGGCGCGAGCAGGGGCGCGGCGCTCGCGTTCGTCAACAGCTTCCTCGCTCCCGCCGCGACGCTCGTCGTCTGGTCCCTGCTCGACCTCGCCCGGAGCCGGAAGGCGACCGCGGTGGGCGCTGCGACCGGCATCGTCGTCGGCCTCGTGGCGATCACGCCCGCGGCGGGCCTCGTCTCGCCCCTCTCCGCCCTCGTCATCGGCGCCATCGCCGCCTTCCCGTCCTACTTCGCGATCGTCTGGCGCGCGCGCACCCGGCTCGACGACTCGCTCGACGTCGTCGGCGCTCACGGACTCGGCGGCCTCGTCGGCGCCCTCCTGACGGGAATCCTCGCCCAGGCGTCCTGGGGCTCGCCGTCCGACGGCCTCCTGTTCGGCAACCCGCGGCAGCTCCTCGTCCAGCTCATCGCCTGCCTCGCGTCGATCGCCTGGAGCGGCGGCGTCACGTTCGGCCTCCTGAAGGCGATCGGCGCCGTCCGCCCGCTGAAGGCGACCTCCGGCGAGGAGGGCATCGGCCTCGACGTCAGCCAGCACGGCGAGGAGGCCTACACCTCGGGCGAGGGGGCCCTCCTCCTCCTGCGCGAGAGCGCTCCCGCCGTGTCGCTCCCCGCGGCGGCACCCGTCCTGGCCGGGGAGGTGCGGTCGTGAAGCTCGTCGTCGCCGTCCTCCGTCCCGAGAAGCTGAACGACGTCCTCGAGGCGCTCTTCCGCACCGACGTCCAGGGCCTGACGATCTCGCGCGTCCACGGTCACGGCGGCGAGACCGAGCGCGTGGAGACCTACAGGGGAACGACCGTGAAGATGGAGCTCGCCGAGAAGGTCCGGATCGAGATCGGGGTCTCGAACCACTTCGTCGCGCCGACGATCGCGACGATCGCGCGGGCCGCGAGGACGGGTGAGGTCGGCGACGGGAAGATCTTCGTCCTCCCGGTCGAGCAGGTCGTCCGGATCCGCACGGGAGAGGTCGACCAGGCCGCCGTCACCCCGGTCGGCGTCGACCCGCACCTCGATCCGGCGCCGGCCGCGCGCTGACGTCCGGGTGCGAGAGAGGAGGGGGCCGCGCGGCGGCCCCCTCCCCCGCCTCATCCGGCGGGCTGGCCGTCCTTCAGGAGGTTCGAGAGCTCCTTGAACCGCTCGTGGTTCTTGTCCCGGGCCCACTCGAAGCCGACCGACTCGTGGTTCGTGATCGCGGCGCCCGCGACCGCCATGCGCTCGAGCGCGTGCCGGCGGTACTCCTCGCCCCGGCCGCTCACGGCGTCCCAGGACACGTGCACCTGGTTTCCCCAGTGGATCAGCTCGAGGACGGTCTGCATGACGCAGACGTGGGCCTCGATCCCGGCGACGACGACCTGGCGCGGTCCCGACCGCAGTCTCGGGCGGAGCTCGTCCATCGCCTTGAGAAAGGCCGGCTCGCCGCAGCAGCCGAAGGCCGTCTTCGCGAGGGAGCGCTTCGGCACCGTGAGAGCTTCGAAGCCCGCCATGACCTCCGGGTGGGTGGGCCCCAGCCCCTTCGGGTACTGCTCCGTCAGGACGACCGGGACCCCGAACATCCCGGCGAGCTTCATCAGGCGAAGCGTCGCGTCCACGACCATCCGCGGCCGATGGATCACGTCCATCAGCTTTCCCTGCAGGTCGATCACGACGAGAACGCTCCGGCCTGCGTCGAGCAGCTCCATCTCTCACCTCCACGGCGCCACGGCGCCGCTCCATGATGCCAGCGCCGCCGGGCGATTCGCCCGGCGGCGCGACGGGGTCACCAGCGGAACGTCGCGGCGGCAGCCGCTTCACCGGGAATCCGCGCCGGGTCGAGGACGAGGACCTCCCCCCCCCGCGCGAGAACGATCTCCGCGAGGTCGTCGAGGACGTCGTCGTCCTGCGGGCCCGTCTGTCCCGCGTGGAGCGTCACCTCCCCGTTGGTCCGGTCGACGCGTCCGAAGAGGCGCCGTCCGTCGGCCACGAGGAGGCGTCGGACCCGGCCGCCGACGGCCGCCTCGGCGACGCGGGTCAGGACGTCGGCGGCCAGTCCCCGGTCGAGCTGCCGCCGGAAGTCGTCGCCGAGCGCGGCGTCACGGGCGTCCAGGGCCTTCCGGGCGGCCGGAAGGGTCCGGGCGTGGAGCTCCTCCGTCCCGACGTCGTCGACGGCCCCCTCGACACCCTCTCCGTGCCGCGCCGGGTGGCTGCAGGCCTCGCGGAAGAGCGGGAGGAGCGGGGCGGCCCCGGCCACGACGATCGGCATGTCGTCGCCGAGGACCTCCCCGAGGGCGGCGTCGACCGCCCGGAAGAAGCGCAGGAGCTCCTCGCGCCGGGCCCCGTCCCCTTCACCGGGCGCCTTGCCGGGGCCGGGGCTCGCCGCCCC
>CAZNSS010000087.1:0-10570 GCA_964575465.1 uncultured Holophagales bacterium
TTCGCCGCGGCGCCGACGGCTGCACGGTGCCCCGCGTCGCCCGCGAGCGCGCGGAGCGCCGCGAGCCACTCCCCGGTCGTCGAGGCGAGGTAGCCGTCGCTCCCGTGCCGGATCGCGCCCCGGTAGGGCGCCGTGGGAGAGGCGATCGTCGGCACCGACACGGCGGCCGCCTCCACCCACTTCAGCTCGCTCTTCGCCTCGCAGAACGGGTTCCCGTGCTCGAGCGGCGCGAGGTTCACGTCGAAGGTCGCGAGGACGGACGGGAGCCGGCGCCAGGGGACGTACTCGAGCCGCTTCAAGCGGCCGAGGAACGGCTCCCACTCCGGGCCGAGGTCGAGGTAGCCGATGAGGTGGAGCTCGACGGAAGGGTTCTCCGCGAAGAGCTCGAGGAGAGCCGGCGAGGCCTCGAGGAAATCCCGGTTGTGGGTCCTCGAGCCGCTCGCGTAGCCGAGGACGACGCGGGACGGGTCGCTCTTCCGCTTCTGCCGCGCGGCCTCGGAAAGCCCCAGGAGGTCGAGGCTCGGGGCGTTCCGGTGGAGGAAGGCGGGGATCCCGAGCGCCCGGACGGCCTCCGCGAGAGGCTCGGTCGGGACGATCGCGCCGTCGCAGAGGGCGAGCGTCCGGCGGTAACGCTCGAGGCTGTCCCGGAAGAGGGCCGCCTCGGCAGGCTCCATCCACTGGAGAGCGTCGATCCGGTCCATAAGCCCGGGGTCGAAGATGAGGTCGTCGACGTCGAACAGGACGGAGGCGCCCCTCCGCTTCGCAGCCTCCGCGATCCTCGCCACACCCGGCGAGTACGCGATCCGGTGGAGAAGAAGGATGTCGTGTCTCCCGGCGTCGCTGACGATCTCGGGCCCCGCCCCGCGGCGCAGGACCGTCCGGATCCCGACGAGAGCGAGCTGCTCGCGGGGCGTCGCGCAGCGGTACCTCTCCATTGCGCCGAACGACCCGCTCACGAAGAGGACGCTCGCAGGAGTCCCGGCGGTTCGGGGACCGGCCTGGTGACGTGCGCGGGCGAGGCGGAGGTTCTCCCGTCCGCTCACGAAGGTGCCGCGGGCCGTCGTCCGGAACCCGTCCTGGACCCAGGGGCGGAGGGACGAGAGGCCGCGAATGACGAAATCCCGCCGGCGGGATCCCTTCGGCGCGGCGAGGTCGATCAGCTGCCTCGCCTTCTGCGTGAGGAGCCACCCGAAGGATCCTTCCGCTTCATGGAGCGACTGAGCGAGGGCCTCGACATCCCTGCGCAAGACCTCGTTCTCCGCCCGCAGTCGGGCGAGCTCGGAGTGTTCTTCGGTCGGCCCGTTCATCCCCTACGATTGTCGCAGGGCGGCCGCGGAGGGGCTGAAACCGTGGGTTAGCATCCCGCGATGGCGTCTTCTGCCGGGTCACACGTCCGCTGGTTGCGGGGCCGGGACGACCTCTCTCCCGTGGTCCGCCGCTGCCTCGGGTGCGACGTCGAGTCGGCGATGCCGCCCGTCGTCGAGGCGGCGGATTCGGTCGAGAGAGGTCGCTACCGGAGATTCCTCCGCTGCGGCGCGTGCGGGACGTTCCTCCTCGATCCCCTCGACATGCCCGACTACGGCGGCACGCTCACCGGACGGCTCGCGCCCGAGACCTACCTCGAGGTGGGCGCGGGTGTCGATTTCATCGCCATGCTCCTCTCCGCGGGGCCTCCGTCGAAACGTGAAACGGCGCGGCTCGTCGACGTCGGGTGCGGATGCGGGTTCGGCGTCCACTACTGGAGGTCGCTCGGGCGCGAGGGGCTCGGCGTGGAACCCTCCGCGCTCGGGGCTGCAGGCGAGGAGCAGCTCGGCGTACCGATCGTGCGCGGCTTCGCCGGCACTGCTCCTGAGCTGGAGGGACAGCGGTTCGACGTCGTTCTCAGCTCGGAGGTCATCGAGCACGTGCCGGAGCCGCTTGAGCTGCTTCGCATCCTGGCCTCGCTTCGGGCTCCCGGCGGGCTCGTCATCCTGAGCACGCCCGACGCGAGCCTGCTCGACGAGACCGACGCGGATGACGCCGAGGCATGGGAGGTCCTCTTTCCGGGCGCTCACACCTGCGTCCTGACCGAGGAAGCGCTCCGCGGGCTCTGCATCACGGCCGGCCTCCCGTCCGTCCGGATGGAACGGTCCGGCGCGCACCTCGTCTGCATCGCGGGCGAGGATGTCGGCGAAGCGCGACTGAATCGCGTGCAGTCCCGGCGGGAGTATGGCGAGTACCTCCTGCGGGAAGTGGAGAAGGGCGCCCGTCAGCCCTCCGTTCGTGACGGCCTGGCCTTCCGGCTGCTCCAGTTCCACATGAGCGCAGGCGAGTGGGCGAAGGCGAGGGAGATCTGTGCACGCCTGCAGGGCTCCCTTCGCGAACGCTACGGCCAGGACGTCACGATTCCGGACGTGTGCCGCCGACGCGCCGAGGCGATCTCGGGCCCGGCCGAGATCGGTCGGCTCGTTCCCTGGTTCCTCCTCGAGCTCCACCACGCCCTCGGCATCCTCGAGCTGGGTGGCGGCGGCTCCGCCGACCGCGCGCGCGAGCATTTCGACCTCGTCGTCGAACTGGCGCCGCGACTTGCGGACCTGGACCCGTCCTATCTGCCCACGGCGACGAGCTACGCATGCAACGCCCTGTATCAGCGCGCCGGGATGGCGCTTTCGCGAGGTTCGGTGGAGGAGATGGAGGCCTTCCTGAACCTCGAGGGCAAGCGGGACCTCGGCGGCCTCCCTCTCGCCCCCGGACGGAGCATCCTCGCGATCGCCGGCGCCGACCTTCTCTCGAGCTTCGTCCTCGCCCGCAAGTGGGACGCCGCGAGAGAGACCGAGCCTCGCGTCATCCGGCTGCTGCAGCGCGCTCTCCGGCTAACAAGCCTCGACTCGGCCGCGCTCGCCGCCGGCGTCCGAGGCGAGCCCGAAGCTTCCATCGAGAGCGCAGGCGTCCTCCACGCCGTGGTCCGGTCGCTGTCGGCCCTCGGCACGCTCCGTCTCGAGGCCGATCGCGACCCCGCCGCGGCTCTCTCGAATCTCCATGGCGCGCTCGACCTCCTCTCCGCTCTGCGCATGCTCCCCTCGAGTGCCGCCTGGGCCGATGCCTTCGAGCCGGGCGTCCGGCGCGAGCGGGAGCGCGCGCTCGCCAGCCGGCCCGGGGAGCCTCCTGCCCCCGTCGGGGCTGCCGGTGAGGAGCCCGCCATCTGGCGGAGACTGGCGGGCTTCGTGCGCCGACGCTTCGGCCCGAGGCTCCGCTGACCGCGGCCAAGCGGTCCCGTCTCTTCCCGCCTAACGGTATCGTCTAAGGAGATGACCCGAACCGGTCGTCGACGGGCCCCTGCCGGCAACTGTCCTGGGCGCGGCGACGACGGCGGTCTTGCCATCCGCATCGAAGACGTTCCGATTCATGTTAACCAGCAACGAGGGCTTTCCACAATGAACAAAACACGACACACCCAACCGGTTTGGTCCGGATTCGGGACACCCAGATGCGGCAATTCGATCAACATGGAGGCCTCGGGAGGGTACAGAATGAGCTTTTGCGAAGGAGCCTCTGCATGAGCCGTTTCGACAGTAAGAAGTTCTACCCCGTCTCTGTCGCCGTTGCCTTTGTCTTGCTTCTCGCTGAGCACGGCGCGCTCGGCCAGGCTAATCAGTACTACGCTCTGGCGCCGTGCCGCATCGTCGACACCCGTGTCCCAAACGCCTTCCAGCTCGCGCCACGCAATACGACCCCCACCCCGTTGACCGCCTATTACCCGCCGTCAACGGAGACCTGGTGGCCGGGCCCGTACGAACCACTCAACGCCGTCGGCATCAGAGTTCGGCTCGCGCCGCTCTACGACAACTCTCGCGACTGCGGTATTCCGACGACTGCGACCGGGATCTCAGTGAACGTATCCGTCGTGAACGCTTCGGTAGTCAGCTATCTCACGATGTGGCCAACGGGCGCGACGTTTCCGACGGTTGCCATAATGATCGTCGGTCAAAACGAGTCGGTCACTTCGAATAGTGCGATCATCCCGCTGGGGACCTACTCGGCCGGGAATCCGGATATGTACGTCCGTCTCACGAAGGGCTCGGGCTCCGGAACGGGGCATCTCGCAGTAGACGTCACCGGCTACCTCGCGCCGTGAGACGGGACGAGCATGCCCATGATCAGACACGCCGTCACCCCGCCTGCCGTGCGCGCCATGCCTCGTTTTGCCGAGATCGCGCGCCTTCCGGATCTCTCCCGTGAGCTGACTCGGCTCGTTTCATCTCGGAGGCATATCGGGCTGGCATTGCTTCTTGCCGTGTTCGCAGCCCCGCTTCCCGCCTGGAGCCAGGTTCCCGCCGAAACCCTGCCCTCATTCAAGGCGAATCAGGTCTTCGATGGCGGCGACATCGACCACGTCAACGTCTATTCGGGCGACGTCCAATTGACGATTCCCCTGGGGCCGGAATACTCCCTCGGCTCCGGCATCACCTGGAGGCTCACGGCGAGCTACTCCAATCGGTACTGGAACCTCTACCGCGAGAACTGCGGGACGACATCGGAATTCTGCAGTGAGCCGCCGGAGATCAGGCACGGCGTGCTCGCGGGTCGCTCGACACTCGGGGCCGGCTGGAGCCTGGAAGTCGGCTACATCACCGGAAGTGTCAGGCCAAATACGAATGACTTCGCCTGGCCCCGGTACCACGCCCCCGACGGTTCCGTTCACATCCTCGTCGACCAAGGTGACGGCTTCTGGCTACCCGAGGACACCTTCCATGCTCGATTCCGTCGGAGGACGACTCCGAGCGAGGCATGGAGCATGGAGCTTCCGGACGGGAGTCGATGGTGGTTCGAGCACCACATCGCCCCTCCCAGCTCCCCAAACGGATGGGACTTCGCTGATGGACCATACTCTTCACCTTCGGAGCGAAAGCAGTTTCTCCTCACGCGGATCGAGGATCGGTACAACGATCAGAACAACCTGCTACAGGTGTCCTACCGCAGCGATCTCCTGTGGCAGATCGATCACATCGACTTGGGGGCGCGGCGTATCGACTTCGCCTGGAATTCCTTCAGGACCGCGGCCCAGGGCTCACAGCCGGCGTACGAGTGGCCCGTGCTCACCTCGATATCGTTTCCGGTGGCGCAATCACAGACCCTGCCTGTCACTTTCGGTAGAATCGACACCGCGCTCGAACGCACGTCTTTCGAGAGTGGTCCACCTCCAGGGTGCGGTTTCCCCGCAGCACCCCCTGAGTTCCACGTGCCCTTTCTTTCATCGGTCTCAGTCGGCGAGCACACCTACCGCTTCTCGTACGATCGGGGCGCGTCCGGATATCGAGGCCTGGTTTTGCAGAGCCTCGATCTTCCGACCGGCGGGCGAATCGAATACGAATACGGTGCCGACCAGTTCGACTCGCCGTGTCTCCATGCACCGGTTGGTGGATGCCCGTCGGTTGAGGATTTCACCTTCTGGGCAAGCCGTCCCCCTCAACGCCAGACGGTAGAGCCGAACTGCCCGTTTGACGTCTTTCAAGCCTACCTCGATTCGATACCCTCTCTCTTCCGGCGTACCGAGATCGACCGCGTAACGGGCTCCATAGCAAACACCACGTATCGCCGAGAGAGCTTCTACGAGCCCGATACAGATCCCCTAAGTTCTCCCGATACGAATCGGGTCGTCAGATTGGTGCTCGTGCAGCGCCCTGATGGCAACGGAGGGATCGTCTCCACAAAGCACTTCTTCTCGGTGAACATCTTTGGCGGCCCGACCGGAACGGAGCTGGAGCGAAGGACGTACGAAGGCACGGCTGTCGGACCAGGCTCATCGCCGGTCCGGAGCGTCGTCTTCTGCTATGACACGTCTGGAAGCGACGGCCCCGCGTTCGCTTGCGGCGTCACCGAGGCCGCCAGCCAGGGCCCATCAAACAGCGGCGAGAAGATCCCTGAAGTCAGCGGAGCCTACCCGGAACGCGTGCGCCGTGAGGTGACCTGGTACGGCAAGAACCCGGACCAGGGAGGACTCTGCGACGACGCGACCGCGACGTTAGTGGCATGCTGGGTGAGGGAGCAGAACGACTGGAACCAGCAGGCGCGGGAGTTCAGAGAGGTCGCCGTTCGGAGCCCGAGCATCGGGCCGAGCTCCATCTTCCTTCAGGCAGGCCAACTCGGACGCTCCACCACGACGACCTGGACGCCGTCTGAGAGCCCGCGCTGGCTTCCGAAGCTCTACAGCTCGAGAACGGTTACGGACCTCTACAGCTCGAATCCTCGTTTGCCCGATTCCGTGACCACGAGCTACGTCTTCGATACTTCGTTCGGAAAGCTCCGCTCGTCGGCGGTTTCAGACGCCGGAGCCGCCCTCGCGCATCAGCTGCAGTACGGCGTGCACCAGGAGGGTCCCGACCCCGTCGTCGAGAGGGTCGTCGGAACCGGCGCTATTTCTGGGTCCTTCGGCACAGCAAGGACGTTCCAGGACGGTCTCGTTCTGACTGCTGGCCGGACGGAACCAGTCGACTTTCACTGGCTCCAGTTCCATGCCGCTCGCGACTTCGCGACTGGCCTCGTGACCACTTCCTACGAGCCGAACGGAATCGCTACCGGCTATACCTGGGACGCTTATGGGCGGCTGACGTCGATCCAGCCATCCGGCGAGGCTGCGACTCGGATCTGCTACCACCCCTGGAACGCGAACGCGCCAACCTACGGCGCCTGGGCGCTCGTGAAAGGGGAGCAGGCCGCCTCCGGATGTAGTCTTGCTCTTCCGGCCCCGAGCGAGGGTTCCGCGACCGCTGAGGCCTACGTCTACGACGGATTCGGCAGGCTCACTCGGGAGATTCGACTCCTCCCGAGCCTCAACGGCGGTTCCTACCTGGCTGTGCGTGTCACGGCTCGAAATGACGCAGGCCTCGTGTCCGCTGTTTCGGAGTGGACTCCCTGCGGGAACGGGAGCGACGTCTCCTCGTGCCTACAGGCATCCTCCGTGCATGTGACCTCATTTGGCACCTTCGACTTCATGGGCCGACCGACTGTCATTCGCCTGCCGGACCAGACGCTCGTGGAAAAGCTCTACCTTGATGGCACCTCGGAAGCGACGAAGTGGGCATCGGACTTCCGCGAGGACACGATCACGCACGGGACCTCAAGCGGCACGACGTGGGCGAGCGTGCGGAAGGACCTTTTCGGGAGAGTCATCGCTGCAACCGAACCCTCCAACGCCGCGCCCTACGGCCCCGCTTCGTTCGCTAGCTGGAACGTGCTTGACAAGCTCGTCGAGTACTCCGGCACGCGGAGCTACCCTCAGGGGCAGGTCACCCAGACTCGACGGTGGTCGTACAATCGCTTCGGCTTCCTGACTTCCTCGGAAGACCCTGAGACGGGCCGAACGGACTATTCTGGCTTCGACGCCCTCGGAAACGCCACGACGAGGACGAACGGTGGCGTCACGACGACGAGCGTCTTCGATTCCCTCGGACGCCGGAAGTCCATCTCCTGGGGAAACACCCTTTACGAAGAGAGCTTCTACGACGGCGAGACCGGGGATCCGATGCGATCGGACGCCTATCTCGGGAGGCTCACGCGGCGCGTCGGATACAACCCCGGCTTTACCGAGAACGCCCGCGTTGAGGACGCGTACACATATGCCGGACTCGGCGGACGACTCTCCGTCCGACAGACACGCTTCTTCAAGGCCGGCGCGGTCACACCCTTCGTCACTCTCGGCCGAAGCCACCTCTGGAACGCCTTCGGTCTGCCCGCGACCACGACGCTCTCAGGCCCCGGGCAGTCGTTCTCGACGGACATGTTCTACAGAGCGGGACTGCCGACCAGGATCGTGTCGGGATCACAGGTGCTGGTTTCATCAGCCGCCTACCATCCGCATGGTGGTTTGCATTCGTACACCGCGGGCAACGACGTGACGACGTTTATCGAGAACGCGCCGGACGGGATGCCGCGTCCTTCCAGGATCTACACAATCGGCGCGACGACGCCTTTCGATACCGGGACCTTCTCCTATGATGGCGCGGGCAACGTGACGAGCATGGGCCCGGACAACGACACGAAAGACCAATTCACCTACGATCGGCTTTCCCGGCTCAAGACGGCGACCTGGAACTCGATCGCCTCGGATCAATCCGAGAGCTTCACCTTTGACGGCGTCTCGGAGCAGGGCTTCGGCAGTCTCATCGACTCGATCTATAGCAAGCGGCGACCCACGGACCCGATCGTCTCGCTCGCGGTCGATCCGCTCACGAACCGCTTGGCGGACGGCGAGTACGACGGCCGCGGGAACCTCCTGAAGTTCCCCAAGGTCACTCCGCTCCATCCCGTTCCCGACCAGGCGTTTACCTACGACCATCTGTCGCGTCGCGCGTCCGACAGCCGATCGGGCTCTGCCGTGTCGTTCCACCTGTACGACGGCGGCAACGAGCGCGTGGCGCGAGTCCTGCCCGCCGCGATCGTTCCGCCGTCATCAGCGCTACGGTTCTTCACGCTTCCGCCGTGTCGCTTGCTCGATACGCGCAGCGCCGCCGGTCAATACGGCCAGCCTCACTTGACTTCGGGCCAGCCAAGGGACTTCTTCGTGACCGGACACTGTGGCGTGCCGTCGCATGCGAGTTCCGTCATCGGTGTTCTCTCGACGATCCCCAGGGGGACTGCAGGAGGCTTGATGGGAACCCTGTCGCAAGGGACTATCAAGCTCTTCCCCCAGGACATCGCAACGCCCGATGCCACGGCGGGAACGATCCACCCGTCGAAGATCCGCTCCCAGACGAACATCGTCAGACTGTCCCCGGAGGGCGCCCTTCGGCTTCTGGCCGTCTTGTCCAGCGCACAGACGGTGGAGGCCACGTTCGATGTGTTCGGGTACCTCGCCCCACTAATGTCGGCCAGGGTCGACACTGAGCGGCAATGGCTGATTACCCTGAGAGACGACGGGAATCGACCCGTTGGCGAGTGGACCTGGCTAGACGGGTCTTCGACGGTCACGGCTCAGAGCTATCACGTCTTTCTCGGCACCATGAAGATCGCTACCCGCGAAGTTGCTCCGACTGCTTCCTGGGCCTTCTTCGCTTCCGACCATCTCGGTACGCCGCGGCTCAGGACTGGACTGAAGGAACAGGGCCAGGTTCTGGCCCCCACTCTCGAGTCATATCGCTATCGCGCCTTCGGCCAGCTCTTCAACGAGCCCACACTGACCCACCGCCCTGGATTCGAGTTTGCGATGATGGAGCGCGATACCATCCTTCCCGACGGCGCTTTGACGACCTCCGGCGTCGGTCATCACTACGACCACGCCCGTTTCTTCGCTGATCAGTTCGGAAGATTCCTCTCGCCCGATCAGGCGAGCGGTGCGCCCGAGGACCCAGCTAGCTGGAACAGGTACACCTACGCTAGGAATAACCCGCTGCGATACGTCGACCCCGACGGCCGGGACGCGAAGGACTTCATCATCGGCTTGGGGAACGGCATCCGGAGCAACCTGTTCCCGGGCTCGCAGCGCCTCTCCTACGTCAACGCGGACTTCAATCGGGGTCAGAGTCTCGGTGACGCGATCTCGCTCGTCGCGGGGGTGTACGGGATATTCGGTGGTGCTGCACTTCAGGGCGGAGGCGCCTCCTTCTCGTTTGCTACAGGAGGGTCGAGCGCTGCGGCGGTACCCGTCGGCGCGCTCGTCTCGGGCTACTCCGTTACGGTCGCCGGTTCGGCAGCAGCGAACCTGATGGCGGCGAGCCAGTTTGACGGAGGCTCTAGCGAACGAAACCCCGCGCAGGACAAGAGGCTGTCAGCCGGGGAGGCGAAGTTCCTGAAGGAGAAGGGATTCGATCCCGAGCAGCTCAAGGCAGACATCGTCGGCAAGAACGTGAGCAAGTACGACATCTTCAAAGACCGCGCCGGGAATCTGTACGTCAAGCCGAAGAGCGGAGAAGGCTTTGGCGAACGCCTCAACATGAACATCGTAGAACTTCGGGGGAACATGTGAAGAGGAACGAGCTACGGGCCTCCCTCCGAGTACTAGGGTTTCCGGGTGAACCCGAGCGGATCACGGCAAAACTCGGCCTTGCGCCGTCGATGGCTTGGTTGGCTGGCGAGAGCCTTGGCCCGAACAGGCAGCCTCGCAAGACAAACGGATGGGAGGTTGAGATCCTCGGCAGAGACGGCGAGGAGCCCGACGCCGTCATTGAGAGACTGCTTGAAGTCGTGGCCGGGCGTGAGGCAGCGGTCCGAGAGCTGTCAGCTGCAGCGACGGTCGAACTCGTGGTCGTCGTCTACGCCTATGAGTACATGCCTGGCGTCAGCTTCTCGCAGGCGGTTGTGGAGCGGCTGGCCCAGATGGGGTGCGCGATCGACATCGATCTCTACCACTTCGTCGAGGCCGAGTCAGCCGATACGTGACCGATTAGGGTCAGGTCTTGAGCTTCTAACATGGCAACGGCGGGGCGCGCTCTCGGGCGCGCCCCGCTCGTCTTCCGGTCCCCACGGTCGCCTCCCCCCGCGGGGAGATGGCTGGCCATCTCCCCGATCGAAGAGAACGGGCCGAGGACCGGACCGTGTCCAGGGCTCGCGAAGCGAGCCGCGCAGCGGCCGTCAGGTCCTGGACGCGGCCCGGCCC
>CAZNSS010000088.1:0-10523 GCA_964575465.1 uncultured Holophagales bacterium
CTCCAGGTACCCGTACTTCCCCTCGCTGACGCCCGGGCGCGCCGCCTGGACGCTCGCCCTCCTCGGCCTCCTCGCCGGCCGCGGCGCGCGGCGTCGGGCCGTCTCCCTCGCCGCGCTCGGCATCCTCCTCGCGCTCGGGCCTGCGACACCCGTCTTCGGGTGGCTCGGGGCCGTCGTCCCGTTCGCCGGCTCGATCCGCTACCCGGAGAAGTGGATGGTCCTCTTCTCCTTCGGCGTCGTCTGGCTCGCCGCGCTCGGCGCGTCGGCGCTCGAGAAGGCGGTCCCGGCGCGTAAGGCGCTCCTGTGCGTCTTCCTCGGGATCGCCCTCGCGGCGGACCGGGCCGGGATCACCTCCCGCCTGATCCCGATCTCCGAGACCTCGATTCTGGACGTCCGGCCCGCCGTTCTCGCGGACCTCCCCGTTCCCGGGAGCGACTCCCCTCCCCCGCGTCTCCTTCCGCTCGGCGGCAAGAGGGTCCCGGACGGCGTCGCGCCCGACGACCCGAAAGCAAGCGGTGCCGCCATGACCGCCTGGGCGATCCCCTGGACGTTCACGCGGTTCGGCGTCGCTTCCGTGTTCGAGCCCGACTACGACGCGGCGCTCCCGCAGGAGCAGTTCGAGTGGACGCTCCTCCTCGAGAGCTCGTCGGCAGACAGCCCCGTCGCGCGGGCGCTCGCGCGAGCCGCCGGGGCCGTCGGAGCGGTCTATCCGGACCGCGAAGCCGGCGGGCGATTCGTCCCCCGGCTGCTCTTCTTCGCCGACCCGGTCCCCCCCGTCCGCTTCGTCGACCGGGTCTCCCGCGAAGAGGGGCCCCGGGAGGCTGCGACGCACTTCCTCCGCGAGCGGGCGCCGGTGGACGCTGTCTTTCTCCCGACGCCGGGCACCCGCCTGCTTCCCTCGCGGGGACGGGTCCTCCGGGTCTCCGACCGCCCTTCGCGACTCGAGGTCGAGGTCGAGGTGGCAGGGCCGGGCGCGGGGTACCTCCTCGTCTGCCGCTCGCCGGTCGCGACGCGCGAGGCGACGCTCGACGGGCGGTCCGTCACGGTCGACGACGCGAACGTCGGTTTCACCGGACTCGCCGTCCCCCCGGGCCGCCACGTCGTCCGTTTGCAGCCATCGGGCACATGGCTGATCATCGCCGTCGTGTTTTCCACGCTCGGGCTCGGTGCCCTGATCACGCTCTCACGTCGGGGTCGTTCCCGGGGCCCCTCGGCCCGATGAGCCTTTCCCGCAACGTTCGGCGGCGTCTCGCCCTGTACGGAGGTGCGGCGGCGGTCGTCGCCGTCGTTCTCGGGCTCCCCCCGCTCCTCCGGAGCCGGTCGCCGCGCATCTCCCTCCCCGAGTTCGAGATCGAGGGGCTTCGCTCGCGCGAGGCGACCGTGCTCCTTCGCGAGTACGTCCGGATCGACAGCTCGAACCCGCCGGGGCGGACCGTCGAGACGGCGCGCTTCTGGGCGGAGAAGCTCGCCTGCGAGGGGATCCCCTTCCAGATCGTCGGTTCCGACCCGGAGCACCCCATCGTCGTGGCCCGCCTGAAGGGGCGGCGGCCCGGGGAGGCGCTCGTCCTTCTGCACCACATGGACGTCGTCCCGCCCGGCGACCTGGCCGAGTGGGAGGTCCCGCCCTTCGGCGCCGTCGACGGCAAGGGGAAGTTCAAGAACTACGTCTTCGGCCGGGGCACGTTCGACATGAAGGGCCAGGGGATCGCCGATTTCCTCGCGATCGCCTCCCTCCGGCGGGACGGGATCGTCCCGGAGCGAGACCTCCTGTTCGTCGCGGAACCGGGGGAGGAGTCGTACACGCCGGAGATCGGGCTCGGCTGGGTCCTCGATCACCGCCCGGACCTCCTCGAAGGGGTGACGGACATCTTCAACGAGGGCGGGGTGAACGAGGTGCTCGGAGACCGGATCGCCCGGTTCGGCATCGAGGTCCTGCAGAAGGCGAACGTCATCGGCACGGCGTTCGCGGAGCGCCGGGAGGACCTCGCCGCCTTCTCGACCTTCCTCGACGGGAAGATGCGGGAGGAGCCCTTCGGCGTCGGCGACGAGGTGCAGGATTTCCTCGAGTTCGTCTCGCCTTCCCGCTCGGACCTCTGGGGCCACCAGATGGCCGACGCGCGGTCCGCGATTCGTGCCGGGAAGCTCGAAGAGGGGATCCCGGAGGTCTACCGCGCCCTCCTCCGCGACATGTACTACTCGGGGGAGATCAAGCCGGACGCCGCCGGGAAGGGGTTCTCCATGGAGCTCGTCGCGACGCTCCTCCCGGGCCGCTCGGCGAACGGCCGGTGGAAGGAGATGCAGGCCTGGGCCAGGGCGGGACGGGTCCGCCTCGGGCTCCGCCACATCACCCCCGACAGCGCTCCGGCAGCGAGGAAGGGACGGGCCTGGGAGACGCTCCACACGGTTCTCGCGCTCGACCCGGTCGAGCGCGCCGACGTCGGCCCGTACGTCCTCACGGGGAGCTACACGAACTCGTCGTACTTCCGGCTCCGGGGGCTCCGCGCCTACGGCGTCTCCCCCTTCGCCGTGAACATCATGGACGCGGTGACGGTCCACAGCAAGAACGAGAGGATCTACCTCCCCGCCTTCATCGACGGCGTCGACCGGACGGCGCGGGTCGTCCGCGAGTACGCCCTTCAGCCCTGACGGGGAGAAGAAGGGAGAGCGACATGAGCACGGTCGGCTTCTACTACCAGCGCCCCGGGTGAACGAGCTGCACGCGCACCCGTGAGGTGCTCGACACGAAGAAGGCCCGCATCGCCGAGGAGCGCTCCTCGAAGTCGGCCCCGATGGGGGACGCCGACGTGAAGGCGCTCCTCGCCTCGGTCGAGGAGGTCGTCGTCGCGAAGGGAAAGGCGGTGAGGACCCTCGCCGCGAAGGCCACGGCCCTCGACGACCTGAAGGGTCCGACGGGCAACTACCGCGCCCCGATGCTCCGGGTCGGGCGGAAGCTCCTCGTCGGATTCCACCCGGAGACTCTCGAGGCGCTCCTCGGAAGCTGATCTCAGGGGCCGAGGCGTATCGGTTCCCCCGACGGCGGCCTCGACATCCTCGTCGCTCCGCCGCCGGGATCTCCGCCCCTCCAGTACGGCAGCTGGTCGAAGCGGTGGGGCGACCCGACGTGCCCCGACGCCCCGAACGGGACCACGAGCGTCGCCTGTTCCGGCGAGCCCCAGTCCACGACCCAGCGGAGCGACTGTCCGAAAGAGGGTGACGCCGCGCGGGGCGTCCCCGGCGCTCCGGACTGCCGCGGCCCCGGCGGGTCGAAGAGCCACGACAGCCCGGGGAGCGAGCCGAGCGGGTGGCGCGCCGCCAGGCGGTTCGCCTCGCCCCAGCTCCACTTCGAGCGATCCTTCCCCCAGCGCTCCTCGAGCGCGGCGACGGCGTGGTCCACCGCTCCCCGGAGGAACGCGTCCCTGGCGCCGAGCCCCGCGGCGCGAAATGCCGCGTCGCCGGATTCGAGCAGGTCGTTCCAGTTGTCTCCCTCGAGGTGCCACCTCACGGGAGGGGCGCCCCACGCGGTGAGCGCGCGCTCGCGGAGGGAGCGCCGGAGCGCGCGGGCGACGAGGTACCGCGCGCTCGACGCGTCGGCGCGGCCGTCCCAGCCGTCGAGCGCCTTCGCGAGGTCGTCCGGGAGGAAGGGCTCGAAAGCCACGGCCGTCCGTCGCATCGTCTCGGAGAGCTCGTCGAGCTGGATCGCCTCGGCGTCCCCGCGCGTCATCCGCGTCCCCGCGGCCTTCTTCTCGCGCAGGAGGTCGCGGATCCGGCGGGCGCGGCCGGGGTGCCCCCAGTCGGCCGAGACGACGACCCCGAACGAGGTGCCGATCGTCCGCTGGTTCGCCGTCACGACGATGCCCTCGGGCGGGTCGACGACCCGCGGCAGGGAGGCCGTCGGCACGAACCCCTTCCAGGCGTTCTCCGGGTCCGACGCGTCGTACGGCACGCTCCCGTCCGTCCCGGCGCGGCGCACCGGGAGGAGGCCGGCGGGGCGCCACCCGATCGCGCCGGACGCCGAAGCCCAGACGACGTTCTGCGGCGGGCCGGTGAACGCGTCGAAGGTCGCGAGGAACGCGGCCTCGTCGCCCGCACGGAGGAAGTCCGCGTTCGGCACGCGGAGGTTCGCCGGGTCGAGCGCCGTCCAGCGGAGCGCGAGGTCGCCCGGGAGGAGCGGCCCGTTCGACGTCGACCTCACGACGAGCGTCTCCTCGCTGCCGGCGCGGACGCGGATCGTCTCCTTCCGCTCGACGACCGGCTCGAAGCCGTCGCCCCGGCGGGCGCGGCCCTTCTCGATCCGCTCGCGGTAGAGGTCCTGCACGTCGGCCTCGAGGTTCGTGAAGCTCCAGGCGACGAGGTCGGTCCGCCCGATCGTCAGAGCGGGGAGACCCGGCAGCGTCACCCCCTCGGCCGTCCGCCCGGCGACGACGAAGCGCATCGGAAGCCAGATGCCGGGCATCTCCAGCCCGAGGTGCGGGTCGCCCGCGAGGATCGCCCTCCCGCTCTTCGTCAGTGCGCCCGAGATCGCGAACGCGTTCGACCCGGCGACGCCCTCCTCCTCCCGCACCTCGAGGCGCGCCGCCTTCGGCACCTCGGGGAGGGCGGCGGCCTCGACCACCGGGAGCGGGGGAGGGCCGATCGGCGCGGCGTCGGGAACGAGGAGGACGTCGTCCGCGGTCGCCCGCGGCGTGAGGAACGCACGGACCGACGCGGGGAGCGGAGCGAGCTTCTCGGCGCCCGTCTGCGATTCGACGTCGTCCGTCAGCTGCTCGTACATCAGCAGCAGGACCGCGATCGAGTCCGACGGCCGCCACGGCTCGGGCTGGCTCCCCAGCAGCGTGAACTCCATGCCGAGCCGTCCGCGCCGCGACTCGAAGTAGGCGTTGACGCCCGCCGCGTACGCCTCCAGGTCGGCGCGCTCCCGTGCCGGAAGGAGAGGAACCGCCGCCTCGGCGACGCGCGCGAAGCCCCACGTCCGGTGCCTGCGGTCCATCGGCAGCGCGGCCTTCCCGAAGAGCTCCGCGAGCCGTCCCGACGCGGTCCGCCGGAGGAGGTCGAGCTGGAACGCCCGCTCGCGGGCCGTCATCCAGCCCTGCGCGCGGAGCGCGTCCTCGACCGACGCGGCGCGGATGGTCGCGATCCCGCGGTCGTCCACGTCCGCCGTCGCGGCCGCGCCGAGCCCGGCGATCCGCCCTCCCTCCCGCCCCGGCAGGTTCCGCCGAACGAGGAAGAAGAGACCGGCGCCGAGGAGGAGCGCGACGGCGGCGAGCCCTGCGAGGAGGCGGCGAGCGAGGCGGCGCATCCGCCGAGACTAATCCCGTACGGCGCGCCAGGCCCGTTCCGTCCGCACGAACGAACCGGGGGGTCCGTTGCCGGATCCCCCCGTGTGTCCCGAAGCTTCGACCTCTCCGCGGGTGCCTCGCCGGTCCACGCCGGCGCTCGGTCGTCCTACCGCATCGCGTAGGGCGTCGCCGTGCAGACCGCGACGGCCCGGTTCGTTGCGGCCGCGACGACGGTCGTGCTGTCGCCGAGGTCGTGCCGGCCGAGTCCCCAGGCGACGACGTTGTTCGCCGTCTCCCAGGCCACCAGCTTCATCGAGCGGTCGTCGCCGTCCCGCAGGCTGACCCAGATCTCGTTCTGCCAGGCGATCCCGGCGGCGCAGCCGGTCCAGGGCTGGCCGTTCTCGGCACCGAGCTCGAGGTAGACCGGCCAGGCGTACATCTGGACCGGGATGGGGAAGGACAGGATTCGCGACTCCACCTGGGCCGCCGTCAGCTTCGTGCCGGGCCGGAGCTCGCCGAGCTGGTACTGCTCCCAGAGGTACTGCCGCGCCTCGGCCTGCATGCACGTCACGACTTCGGCGGGAACCGGCTTGAAGCTGCCCGAGGCCCCGCACTTCTCCGAGCCCGGCTTCACGACGACGGCCGGCACCGAAGCAGCATCTTCGCTGGTGCAGGGGAGCTCGCTCGCGACCGTCACCTGGGTCTCCGGCTTCCAGCTGGCGCGCTGATCGCCGAAGGGCGAGGCCGACCGCTCCTGGGCACCCGCGGTTCCGGCCGACAGGGCCAGGGCGGCGACGGCGAGACCGAAGAACCGGAGGGCGGGGGAGGAGGTCCGGTTGCGCTTCATGCCTCCCTCCATCGCAACCGGGAGGCCAACGGTGCCTGACGCCTAAGCCGTTTCAAGAAAGAGACTTACATCGCCTCGCGAACTGTACCCGTGTGCCTGGAATGTGTCTGGACGTGTCCGGTGGCACACGCGGGCCGGGACGGCTTTTCCCGGGCTTTCCGAAAAGGGCTCGGGGGGATCCGACTCCGGATCCCCCCGAGGTATCGAAGGCGGGCCGCAGAGCCCTTCGCGAATCGTCCGGGGAGGTCCCCCGGACGCACGGGCCGTTCAGTTGCCGATGTAGGGGAGGGCGGAGCAGGAGTCCAGCGCCTTGCTCACCGCGACCTCGACGACCTGGGCGTCGTCGCCCAGCTCGCTCCGGTCGAGGCTCCACGCCAGGAGGTTGTTCGCGGTCTCCTGGGCGATGAGAGTGCGCGCCCGCTGCTCGCCCTCCCGGAGGCTGACGCGGACCTCGCCCGGCAGCGCGACGCCCGCCGCGCAACCGGCGAAGGGGGCCTTCCGGCTCGAGGCCGCCTCGACCCAGACCGGCCAGGCGTACTGCCTGACCGACACGGAGCGGGTCTTGAGCCGGAGTTCCGCCTGCGCCGCGGTGACGTTCGCGCCGGACTGGATCTGCCCCTTCTTGTAGAGGTCCAGGAGGTGCTGCCGCGTCGCCGACTGCAGGCAGGACACCGTCGCGGCCGGGAGCGGCTCCCAGGAGCCGTCGTCACCGCAGCGGGCGTCGCCGGCGGCGACGGGGCTGCCGGCCGGGGGCATTCCCTTGCACGTGCTCGTCAAGGTGGCCTCGTCCTCGGAGCCCGGAGCGCCGACGAGCTGCGCCGAGGCAGTTCCGGCCGCCACGGCCACGAACAGGAGAACGCCAGCGAGGAGGGCGGAGGCGGCGGGGTGGCTGCGGCGGCTCATGCCCTCCCTGTCGCAACGCGAGGGCCATCGGGCACTGTCGTCCAAGGTGTTGCAAATGAGCCGCTTGTAGTCGGTGCGGGGCTGCGCGTCCTGTGCCCGGGACGTCTCCGTGTGTGTCAGGACACACATTTCCGGAGCCGGGTCGACGGCCTGGCCGGTCGGATCGACGCGCCTTCACGACGGCGTGACCGGGGGCTCCGCCGATCACCGCCTGGAATCGCGGGCCGTCATCCAGCCCTGCGCGCGAAGCGCATCCTCGACCGTTGCCGCCCGGATCGTCGCGATCCCCCGGTCGTCGACGTCGACCGTCACGGCGACACCGAGTCCGGCGACCCGCCCCTCCCCGCGTCCCGGCAGGTTCCTCTTCACGAGGAAGAAGAGGCCGAGGCCCGGGAGCAGGGCGGCGGCGGCGAGTCCCGCGAGGAGGTGGCGCATTCGAGAAGGGTGAGTGCGTCTGCCGAAAAGGGAAGAGGGAGCGCCGGGCGCTCCCTCTTCCGTCGTGCCGTGCGAAGAGTGCCGTTACTTCGCGGGGGGGAGGAGGACCGTGTCGATGACGTGGATGACGCCGTTCGAGGCTCCGACGTCGGTCTTCACGACGTTCGAGTCGTTGACCTTCACCTTGCCGTCCCTGACGGCGATCTTCACCGACGAGCCCTCGACGGTCTTCGCCTCGGTCAGCTTCACGACGTCGGCCGCCATCACCTTGCCCGAGACCACGTGGTAGGTGAGGACCTTCGTCAGCTGGGCCTTGTCGGCGAGGAGCTTCTCGAGCGTGCCGGCGGGGAGCTTCTTGAACGCGTCGTCGGTCGGAGCGAAGACGGTGAAGGGGCCCTTACCCTTGAGCGTCTCGACGAGGCCGGCGGCCTTCAGCGCCGTGGCGAGCGTGTTGAAGCTCCCGGCGGCGACGGCGGTGTCGACGATGTCGGTGGCCTTCGGCTCGGCGGCGCGCGCGGGGGCGGCGACGGAGACGGCGAGCAGAAGGGCAGCGGCGGTGACGGCGAAGGTCTTCTTCATTGTCTTTCTCCGGTACGGGCACCTCGGGCGCCCGTCGCCACCTTTACGGTCCGGAGGACCGCGGCGGATTGCGACGGCATCGCGTCCCGGGGCCGCGACCCTACAATCGATTCATGGAAAAGGTCCTGATCGAAGGCGTCGAGATCGCGCTCGCGCACCCCGACGAGTTCCCGCTCGAGTGGAAGGGGCGCAAGGACCTTCTCGACCAGCTCCTCGCGGCGTGGCTCATCGTGGAGAAGGGTGACCTGCCGCTCCACCCGCGTCTCGTCGGCAAGCCGGGCGTCGGGAAGACGACGCTCGCCTACGCCGCGGCCAGGCGCCTCGGGCGCTCCGCCTGGGTCTACCAGGCGACGATGGACACGCGCCCCGAGGACCTCCTCGTCACGCCCGTCGTCGCGGGCGAGGGGAAGATCCGCTACGTCGCCTCGGGGGTCGTCACCGCGATGCTGAAGGGGGGCGTCGCGATCCTCGACGAGGGGAACCGGATGAGCGAGAAGTCGTGGGCCTCGCTCGCGCCGCTCCTCGACGCGCGGCGGACGGTGGAGTCGATCGTCGCGGGCGTGAAGATCCGGGCGCACCCCGACTTTCGCTTCGTGACGACGATGAACGACGACGCCTCGACGTTCGAGCTCCCCGACTACGTCAACTCGCGTCTGACGCCGACGATCCTCGTCGACTTCCCCGACGAGGACGAGGAGCTCGCGATCCTCGCCGAGAACATCCCCTTCGCGCCGGAGGCGCTCCTCCGCTGGGTGACGCGGTTCCTGAAGAGCGCGCACGACGCCGACGAGCCGTTCAGCGTACGCGACGGCATCAACATCGCGCGGTACGCGCTGAAGCGCCTCTCGCAGGGAGGAGGCGCGCCCCCCGACCGGCTTCTCGAGTCGGTCCGCTTCGTCCTCGGCGAGGAGGCCATCGTCCACGCGCCGGTCCTGCACGACGACGCGCCGCGCCCGCAGGGGCCCCACCGGGTGTGAGCGGCGACGCCCCTTCTCCCGCGCCCGATCCCGAAACGGGCGTCGTCCGCGCGGGCGAGGGGCTCTACCTCCTTCCGACCCTCCACCAGTCGGTGGAGTTCGCCGTCCTCGTGCGGCGCGCCTTCTTCGCGGTCCGCCCCACCGCCGTCGCCGTCGAGCTCCCCTCGACGATCGCCGAGGCCATCCGGAAGGCCGTCCTGCGCCTCCCGCTCCTCACCGTCGTCCTGTGGCCCGACGGCGACGAGACGGTCTACCTCCTCGTCGAGCCGCACGAGCCGATGGCCGAGGCGGCGCGCCTCGCGCTCGAGAACGGAGCGTCCCTCCACCTCGTCGACCGCGACGACGGCTCCTGCCCCCTCCGCCGCGAGGCGATGCCCGACCCCTGGGCGATGACCCGCACGGGACCCGCGCCGTTCGTCGGGGCGCTCCTCGACGCCTTCCCTCCATCCGAGGACGACGGCGACCGCCTCCGCGAGAGGGCGATGGCCACGAGGCTCGCGCGCCTCGCCGGGGCGGGGGAGCGGGTCCTCTGGGTCGGGGGCGCGGCGCACGTCCGCGGCATCCTCCGCGCGCTCGGGGAGCCGCCCGTCGAGCCGTTCGGCCGGGTGCGGCGAGAGGGGGTCCGTCTCGCCGCGCTCTCCCCCGAGTCGAGCCGCGAGGTGATGAGCGAGATTCCGTTCGTCTCGGCCGCGTTCGAGAGGGCGCGCGCGAACGGGAAGGCGTTCGCCTTCGACGGGGAGACGGACACGCTCCGCGCGGTCGACCGGCTCCTCCGCGAGGCGGCCGAGCGTTACCGGAAGAGCCGCGACGAGGAGGTCCCGCGCACCGCCTTCCGCGTGCTCCGGCAGTTCTCGCGGAACCTCGCTCTCATGGAGGACGTCCTCACCCCGGGCTTCTACGAGCTCGTCGTGGCCGCGCGCGGCGTCGTCGACGACGACTACGCCTGGGAGGTCTTCGACCTGGGCGCGACGTGGCCCTGGCCCGACGGCACGGCGAGCCTCCCCGTCGTGACGCTCACCGGCGAGGACCTCCACCTCGAGGGGAAGCCGGTCCGCTTCCGGCGCCGCTTTCCGGGGAAGGAGAGGCGGCTGCGCGACCTGCCGCTCCGCCGCCGCCCGAAGGAGCCGAAGCCGGGCGACTGGAGGAAGCTGAAGTTCGGGGACGGCATCTGCAGCCACCCGCCCGAGGACGTCGCCGTCGAGCGGTTCGGCAACCGCCTGCGCCGCCGCGCGATCCGCCTCCTCGGCGAGGACTCCCGCCGCGTCGCCCCGTTCACGACGAGCCTCCTCGACGGCGTCGACGTCCGCGAGTCGCTCCGCCGGCACCACGAGGGGCGCCTCTGGGTCTACGAGGAGGCGCGGGTCCGCGGCGGCGCCGGCTCCGTCGTCGTCGTCTTCGACGAGGACGCCGACGGGTACGCGTGGAAGACGACGTGGCTCGGCGAGCACGGGCAGGAGAGCGACATGGCCTTCTACGCCACGCCCCTCGGCGAGAAGGTCGTCGGCC
>CAZNSS010000089.1:0-10522 GCA_964575465.1 uncultured Holophagales bacterium
CAGTTCGAGAAGGCGCTCGCCGGCGAGATCCAGTTCGACGGCTCGTCGATCGAGGGCTTCACCCGGATCGAGGAGTCGGACATGGGCCTCGTGCCCGACCTCGACACGTTCCGCATCTTTCCCTGGTCCCACACGAACGGGAAGGTGGCCCGGCTCGTCTGCGACGTCATCACGCCCGACGGCAAGCCCTTCGCCGGCTGCCCCCGCCAGACCCTGAAGCGGCAGCGCGAGAAGGCGAAGGAGCTCGGGTTCACCCTCATGACGGGCCCCGAGGCCGAGTTCTTCCTCTTCCGCCGCGACGCCGCCGGCGACCCCATCGTCGACACGCACGACTCGGGCGGCTACTTCGACCTGACGCCGGTCGACCGGGGCGAAGACGCCCGCCGCGACATCGTCGTCGCCCTCGAGGCGATGGGCTTCGAGGTCGAGGCGGCGCACCACGAGGTCGCCCCCGGCCAGCACGAGATCGACTTCAAGTACGGCGACGCCGTCGCCACGGCCGACAACGTCACGACGTTCAAGCTCATCGTCAAGAAGGTCGCGATGGACCACGGTCTCCACGCGACCTTCATGCCGAAGCCGATCTACGGCGTGAACGGCTCCGGGATGCACGTCCACCAGTCGCTCATGACCGGGACCGGCGCGAGCGTGAAGAACGCGTTCTTCGACCCGAAGGCGACGTTCCAGCTGTCGAAGGTCGCGATGTACTACATGGGCGGCATCCTGAAGCACGCCAAGGCGATCGCGGCCGTCACGAACCCGCTGGTGAACTCGTACAAGCGGCTCGTCCCCGGCTACGAGGCGCCGATCAACGTGGCCTGGTCGGAGCGCAACCGCTCGCCGATGGTCCGCATCCCGGCGCGGCGCGGCATGGGAACGCGCTGCGAGGTCCGGATGCCCGACCCGGCCTGCAACCCGTACCTGGCGTTCGCCGTCATGCTCGCCGCGGGCCTCGACGGCATCAAGAACAAGATCGAGGCGGGCGAGCCCGTCAACGAGAACATCTTCGAGATGTCGGAGCGCGAGAAGAAGCGCCGGAAGATCGAGCAGCTCCCGGCGAACCTCTCCGACGCCCTCGACTGCCTGGAGAAGGACGACGTCGTGAAGAACGCGATGGGCGAGCACATCCACGAGCACTTCGTCCAGGCCAAGCGGGCCGAGTGGGCGACGTACATCTCGCGCGTCCACCCGTGGGAGGTCGACGAGTACCTGCAGGCGTACTGAAGCGGACGGGGGGGGGCCGGACCTCCGGGTCCCCCCGTCAGGACACGAACGGGGGAGGCGCCGCGCCTCCCCCGTTTCGTTTCAGAGCTTCGCGTCCTCCTCGTCGTCCAGGTCGTCGAAGGCCTCCTCGACGAGGGCGAACGGGATACGGGCGATCTCCCGGCCCTTCGAATCGAGCAGGGGGACGAGCTCGTCCTCGTCCACGGACGGAGAGGAGAGCGCCGACGCCGCCGCCTCGCGCGCGAGGTCGGGTGCGAGGCCGGCCTCGGCGACGAGCTTCGCCGCGAGGATCTCGAGGAGGCGTTCGGAGGCGCGGGAAGCGGCGTCGGTCATCTTCGGGCTCCGGCGCGAAGATCGGGCGCGACGGCGACCCTGTCAAGCCGCGAGGCCCGCGCCGGACCGCCTCGCCGTCGCCGGGGTTCTGGTACCGTCCGCGCCATGTACGGAAACGGGGGAGCCCTCCTGTCGTTCTTCTCGTCGGTCGCGCGCCAGCTGCCGGAGATCGCGGTGGTCGTCGTCGGCCTCGTCGTGGTGCTCGGGCGGAAGGCGAACCACCCGAAGGCCTCGATCCTCGCCGCGCTCGGCCTCGCCGTCGTCCTCCTCACGGGGCTCGCGGGCGCCTTCTTCTACGCGCTCGCGCCGTCTCTCGCGAGGAGTCCCGGCGGGCTCGCCTCGGTCTTCGCCCTCGCGGGAGTCGGCTTCTCCGTCCTCCAGGCGTGCGGCCTCGGCCTCCTCGTGGCGGCGGTCGTCGCCGACCGTCCGGCGCGCTGACGGGAGGAGGCCGGCGGGAGGGTCGGACTCCCGGCCGGCCGCGCCGTCTCAGGGGAGGAGCGGGACGTCCTTCGCCGCGATGAACGTGCCGTCGCCCGAGCGGTCGTCGACGGCGACGACGAACGGGAAGACGGGGAGGCGCGAGGAGAAGGCGAGCGTCGCACCCTCGGTTGCGACCCCCGCGGCTCCAGCCTCGTGGAAGACGTCGTTCACCTGGAGCCAGGCGCCGGGCGCGAGGGTGCGGGTGAAGGTGCCGAGCTCCGTGCCGTCGCCGTCGTAGAGCCCGAAGTACGCCTCGACCGGCGCGTCGTGCGGGTTGAAGGCGCCGGCGTTGACGCGGAACGTTCCCCCCGCGTCGTCGCGCGCTCCCGAGAGGCCGGGGAAGACGGCGCTCGTCCGCGCCGCGTCCCGCGCGAAGACCGGGATCCCCGCGCCGTTGCCCGGGCTCTCGGGATGGACGGTGACGACCCGGGCCGACACGATCATCGGCCCGCCCCGCGGGTCATAGGAGAACTGGAGAGCGCCGGCGGTGTCGCGCTGTCCGAGGTCCGCCTCGAGGACGTCGGGGAGGTGGCGCGTCTGTCGGGCCCCGACGTGGAGGACGACGGGGATCGTCGAGCCTCCTTCGCGGCGGAGGCGCAACGCGAACATCCGGTCGGCGGGGGCGGGGTTGTGCACCCAGAGGTCGGTCTCGAACCGCTCGCCCTTCGCCCCGCGGACGGAGGCGGCGGTCGGTATGAAGAAGTCCTCGTCCTCGACGGAGCGGCGCAGGACCACGTCGTCGACGAAGATCGGGTACGGCTCGCTCCCGGCGGAGCGCGCGACGACGACGACGAGGGCGCTGACGGCCGCCTGCGGCGCCGGAATGCGCCGCTTCTCCCTCACCTGCCACCCGTGGGGCCCGGCATAGGAGAAGTCGATCGAGGGCGCGCCGCGGAGCGTCTCCCCCTGGCAGCTCGGAGCGGCGTGCCACTGCAGCCGCACGGAGACGCCTCCGGAGTGCCCGGGCCACTCGGGCAGCAGGGCGGATGCCGCGAGGTCGTAGAGGCGCCACCCCTCGACGGCGACGCACTGGATCATCGCGTCTCCGCCAGCGGGACGGTTCGGCAGGGTGATCCGCGCGGAACCCGAGGTCGCGGCGCCACCGGCGCTGAACGAGACGAGGTCGAGCCGGGACCAGGCGGAGAGGCCGTCGCGGAAGTCGCCGTTCGAGACGAGGTTCCCGTCGGCGGCTTGCGCCGGGAGCGCGGACGAAAGGAGGGCAGAAAGGAGCGCGAGGAGGAGGGCGGTCGGTCTCATGGCTGGAAGCTCTCCCTGGGCTCGAGGAACGTCGGGTCTCCCGAGCGGTTGTCGATGGAGATGAGGAACGGGAAGACGGGGCCCTCGGAAGCGAACGTGACGAAGGAACCCGGGCGCACCGGGCCGGCCCCGGCGAGCGCGAAGAGGTCGTCGATCTGGGCCCACTCGCCCGGGGCGAAGTACCGGATGACGGTCGAACCGACCGGGCCTCTCTCGTCGTGGACCGTGAAGTAGGCGAAAACGTAGGAGGGTCCGGGGTTGTAGGCGCCGGCGTTCACGCGCGTCCCTCCGTCTCCGGCCCGGCCGTCGGCGAGCCCGCTGAAGGAGGCCATCGTGCGGGCCTCGGAGGCGGTTACGACGGGGATGGACATGCCATTCCCCGGCCGCTCCGCCTGGACGGTGGCGGCCCGGGCCGAGGCGACGATCGGGCCGAGGGTCGCTTCGTACGTCAGCTCGAGCGCGCCGGCGCCGTTCCTCCGGTTGAAGAGCTCGAGGAACGCGTCGGCGAACACGCGGGTCTCGCGTGCCGAGAGGAACAGGCTCACGGCGGCGGTCGGGCACGCCGCGTCGTAGCGGCAGCGCAGCGCCACGTCGATCCGGCGGCTGACGAGGGCGGGGTTCGTCAGGACGAGGGTCGTCCGGAACCGCTCTCCTCGGGCGCCGTCGACGGAGGCCGCGGTCGGGACGGTGAGCGTGACGAACCGCGGAGAGGGCGAGAGCTCGACGTCGTCGAGGAAGGCGGAAAAGGCCGATGCCGGGCCGGAGGACCAGGGAACGACCAGGACCGACGCGCTCGCCGCACCATCCGGCACGCGCAGCCGCCCGAGGCTCCGCCGGGTCCAGGCCTGGGGAGCGACCGGCGGGAAATCGAGAGCCGGCGAGATCCCGAGCGGCTCGCCGCTGCAGGCCGTTCCGCCGTGCCACGTCACGCGGAGCGAGACGCCTCCCTCCGACTCCGGCGAGTAGGGGAGGAGTGCCGCCGCCCCGAGGTCGTAGTCGCCGCCCGCGGCCACCGCGACGCACTGGGAGAGGGCGAGGGCGCCGACGATGCCGGGGCTCCCCCCGATCCGGACGGAGCCGGGTGTCGCTGCGCCATCGGGACTCCACTGGACCGGGCCGGTTGCGGTCCAGCCGCCGAGGTCCGACCCGAAGGAGCCGTTGTTGAGGATGTTGGCCGCGGTCGACGGGAGAGCAGTGGCGAGAGCTGCTCCCGCGAGGGCCGCTCCGAGGAGGGTCGGTCGCGTTCTGAGGATTCGTCTCATGGCGATCCAAGCTACGGCCGCACGGACGGGAAGATCCTCAAGGGCGTCTCATTTTTCGGCTACGATTCGCTCACGGGATTTTGTGATGTCGGGCAAGTCGAGTGAGAGCAATGGGTTGTGGGTGTTCGGCGCGTTTCGCCTGGACGGGCGGGCGCGTCTTCTGCTGAGGGACGGCATCCCGGTTCCGCTCACGCCGAAGGCCTTCGACGTCCTCCTCTACCTCGCCCGGAACGTCGACAGGGCGGTCTCGCGGGAGGAGCTCCTCGACGCGATCTGGCCCGACGCCGTCGTCACCGACGCCTCGCTCACGCAGGCCGTCTTCCTGATCCGGAAAGCCCTCGGGGAAGGCGAGGCGTCGACACTCCTCGAGACGATCCCGAAGGTCGGCTACCGGTTCCATCTCCCGCCGGAGCCGGCCCCGAGGACCGACGGGCCCGTCGGGGCGGCCGAGGCCGACGAGACGGTCGAAGCGCCCGGGCCGCCGCCGGCCGCGTCGGCGAAGGAAGGGGTGCCGACGAGGAGCAGGCTCTCGCCGGCCGGACTCGGTCTCGCCGCCGCGGCGACGCTGGTGGCGGTCGCGGTCGCGGCGATCGTCCTGAGGAGCCCGGCGACGGGAGGGACGACCGCCCCGGGCGCGGCGTCGCCTTCGCCTCTCCTCGTGAGCACCCGAGGAGCGTTCAACAACGAGATCGCCGTCCCGCCCGACCCGCTCCGCGTCCTCGGGGCCTACGACGGGACGGTGGTCCTCTCGGCTCCGTCGGCCTTCTACGTCCTCCCCGCCGACGGCGCCCTCGCGGCGGCCCGGGTCCCGCTCGCCCCGGGAGAAGTCGCCGCCGCGCCGCTCGGCGGTGGCCGGCTCCTCGTCGTCCGCGACGGGAGGGTCGTGGCGCGGCACCCGTCGAAGCCGGAGGAGAACGACCTCGGCCCGCTTCCTGTCGGCGCGCCGCTGCCGGAGGAGGGCCGCGTTACCGTGTCCCGATCGGGGCGCTTCCTCGTACTCCGCGGGGACGGCGTGCTCGAGCTCTTCGAGCGGGCGGTGAAAGGATGGACACGGCGGCTCTCGGCGCGAGTCCCCTTCGTTCCCGGAGAGGTGCTCGACGTGGGAGAACGGTTCGTCGCGCTGGCGCAGGGTGAGGGACTCCCGGTCCGCGCGTGGTCGCTCCCGGACGGCGCGGCCGTCCTCGAGGCCCCGTTCGCGGAGCGGAAGGTCTTCGCGGTCGCCGTCGACGATGCCCGCGGAGAAGTGGCCGTCGGCGGGCCGTTCGACACGGTCGCCGTCTTCTCCACGTCGGGTCCGGCCGCCTCGCGGCTCCTCTCGCGGCGCGGATGGACGTACGGCCTCGCCTGGGTCCCCGACGCGCCGACGCTCCTCGCTTCCGGCCAGGACGGGATCACGGCCTGGCGGGCAGGAACGGAGCCGGTCTCCTCCCTCTCCTCGGCGTCCCCGGGCGGTCCGCTCTTCCTCGACTCCGACTTCCTCCTGGCGCTCGTCCCGCGCCGGCAGCGGCTCGCCGTCGTCGTCTTCGCGGGCTTTCCGCCGTCGGCCCGCGTCCCGGCGGGGGGAAACCCGCTCTGGGCCGCCGAGCACGACGCGGAAGGGAAGAGTGTCTTCGCCGGCGGACGCGACGGCCGCCTCTGGTCCCTCGACACCGCGACGCTCTCGGTGAAGGGCGAGGACGTCCACACCGACGGGCTCCCGTCGCTCACCCGCGACGGCGACCTCCTCGCGTCGTCCTCGGACGACAAGACGGTCGCGCTGTGGAGCCTTCCCGGGCCGAAGCTGAGGCTCCGGACGAAGGCGCACGATTTCCTCGTGAACGACCTCGCGGTCGTCGAGGGGGAGGACGGGAAGGAGCTCGTCACCTCCTCCTCGGACGGGACGATCCGGCGGTGGGCCTGGCCGTCGCTCGACGCTCTCGAGAAGATCGACGTGCAGGCCCTCCTCGGCCGGCCGGTGTCGTTCCACGCGGTCTGGCCCGCGCCCGGGGCGCGGAGGATCCTCGCGGGGACGTGGAACGGGAGCCTCCTCGAGCTGGCGACTCGCGCCGGGAGCTGGAGCGTCCGAGAGCTGCCGGTGCGGTCGCGCGCCGTCTACCGTCTCGCGCCGGTCCCCCGCCTCGGCCTCGTCGTCGCCGTCGGGATCCTCCCCTCGACCCTCCACGTCTTCGACCTCGGCTCGGGGACGCTCCGCCCGCTCGACCTGGCAGGGCTCGACGCGTTCTGGGCCGTGCCGGTGCCGGGAAGGGACGAGGTCGTCGTCGTCGGGCTCGACGGCGTTTCGCGCTACGCCTTCTCGGCGCTGCTGCCCGACGCCGAAGGGCGGCGGACGCTCTCCTACCGGGCCTGGTCGGGCCGGCAGACGGGGGCAGGGCTGCAGACCGCGACGCTCCTCCCCGACGGGACGCTCTGGGCCGGAACGGTGAAGGGGGAGCTCGTCCTCCACGACGTCCGATCGCTCGACGGTCCGCCTCTCCTCTCGCGCTCCGTCGAGCTCGGGCCGGCGCGCTGAGCGGCTGGTGGCGGGGGCGGGGGGGGGCGGAGGTCCCGTGACCTCCGCCCCCCGTCCCGATCGAAGAGAACGAGTGGCCGTCAGACGACGGGGAACGACCTCCGGAGCAGGAGGATCCCCGCGGCCGCGACGAGAAGGGCGAGGGCGAGCAGCCCGGCCCCGGAGACGGTCGGGATGACGGCCTCGCCGACCGCGTCGAGCGGGGCCGTCGCCGTGTTGTTCGGCGGCGTCGGGTCGTTCTGGTCGAGCGTGGCCGTCGCGGTGTTGACGATCGTGCCGGGCGTCATCGGCCGGGCCCTGAGGACGATCTCGGCCTGGGCGCCCGGGACGAGGAGACCGATCGCGCACGTGACGGTGGTGGTGCCGGAGCAGATCCCCTGCGTCGTCGTGACGCCGACGAAGAGGAGGTTGCTCGGGAGCGGGTCGGTCACGACGACGTTCGTCGCGTTGCTCGGGCCGAGGTTGCGGACCGTGATCCGGTAGTCGAAGTCGGACCCGACGGCGATGCTCGTCACCAGAGCCACCTTCGTCAGGACGACGTCGGCCAGCGGGCTGGGGCTATCCGTGTCGGTCGAGGTGTCGTCGCCCGGGTTCGGGTCGGTGACGCCGACCGGGGGCGTAACGGTAGCGGTGTTGACGAGGTCGCCGGTCCGATCTGATGGGATCGTCAGGGTGAGCGTGTAGGTCAGCGTCCCGCCGGCGCGGACGGTGACGGTGTCGGAGATGGAGCCGATGCCACTCGCCGTGCAGGTCGAGCCGGCGGAGGGTGCGCAACTCCACGAGGCCGTCGTGATGCCGGCAGGGAGCGGGTCGGCGACCGTGGCGCCGACGGCGTCGGAAGGCCCGGCGTTCGCGACCACGATCGTGTAGGCGGTCGTTCCTCCCGGCGTGTAGTTCGCCGTGCCGTCCGTCTTCGTGACGGAGAGGTCGGCACGCGGGTCGATGACGTCGGTGTCCGTCGAGGTGTCGTTGCCCGGGTTCGGGTCGGTGACGCCCGGCGGCGGCGCGACGATCGCGGTGTTGACGAGCGGGCCGGTCGCCGAAGGGGAGACGACACCCGCCAGGGTGAGGGAAACGCTCTGTCCCGCGGCCAGGTTGAGACCGGTCCAGCCGCCGGTGCCGGAGTCGTAGGTCCCCGTTGACGGCGTGAAGACGGCACCGATGAGGCCGGCCGGGAGCGGATCGGAGAGGCTCAGGCTCGTCACGGTGGAAGGCCCGTTGTTCGTGACCGTGATGGTCCAGGCCACGGGGCCGCCGGGGACGTAGGTAGCGCTTCCGTCGGTCTTCAGGACGGCGAGGTCGGCGAGGAACTCGAGTGGCGTCGACACCGTCGACGTGTCGTTCGCGGGGTTGCCGTCGGGCGTCGTCGACGTGACCGCCGCCGTGTTGAGGATCGGGTTCGGCGAGATGTAGCCGCCCGGCACCGAGAACGTCGCGGCGACCGTCACCGACGAGCCCGCGGCGAGCGTGCCGAGGGTGCATGGGAAGCCGCCCGTGCACGGGGCCGAGGCCGAAACGAACGAGAGGCCCGCGGGCGTCGGATCGGCCAGGGAGACCCCCTGGGCGCTTCCCGGCCCGAGGTTGCGGACCGTGATCTGCCAGGTCACCGTGTTCCCGGCGACCGCGGTGGCCGGACCCGTCTTGACGATCGCGAGGTCGGCCGACTCGGCGCCGACACCCACCGTGGCGGTCGACGTGTTGTCGCCCGGGTTCGCGTCGGGCTCGGCCGAGGAGACGGAAGCCGTGTTCGCGACAGGGTTCGCTCCGGCGTATCCGGCGGGGACGTTGAAGGTCGCCGTCAGGTTGACGGTCGCCCCGGCAGCGAGCGTGCCGAGGGCGCACGGGAAGCCTCCCGTGCACGGCGCCGAGGCGGAGACGAAGGAGAGGCCCGCCGGTGCGGGATCCGCCAGCTGAACGGAGGTGGCCGTGGCCGGGCCGGCATTGCGCACGAGGAAGCCGAACGTCACGTCGCTCCCGGCGTTCACCGAGGCGGGACCCGTCTTGACGACCGAGAGGTCGACCGGGTCCGCGCCGAGGGCCGTCGAGGCCGAGCCGCTGTCGTTCGCGGGGTTCGGGTCGGTCGTCGTCGTGGAGACCGTCGCCACGTTCACGATCGGGTCGGGCGTGGTGTAGCCGGCCGGCACCGTGAACGTCACCGACACGGGGAGGCTCGCGCCCGCGTTCAGGGTCCCGAGGGCGCACGGGAAGCCACCCGCGCACGGGGCGGAGGCGGAGAGGAACGCGAGGCCGGCCGGCGTCGGGTCGGCGAGGGACACCCCGGCGGCGTCGTCGGGGCCGTGGTTCGTGACGACGAGGGCGTACGTGACGGTCGATCCCGCCGAGGCCGTGGCCGGTCCGCTCTTCACGACGCCGACGTCCGCGGACGGGGTGCGGCCAACCGCGGTCGAGGAGGTGGAGGTGTTGTCTGTCGGGTCGGGGTCCGGCTGGTCGCCCGCGACGGAAGCCGTGTTGACGATCGGATCGGGAGCGGTGTAGTCGGCGGGGACACCGTAGGTCACCGTCAGGCCGACCGAGGCTCCGCGGGCGAGGCTCCCGATCGCGCACGGGAAGCCGCCCGCGCAGGGTGCCGAGGCCGAGACGAACGTGAGGCCGGCCGGCGTCGGGTCGGTGACCGAGACGCCGGTGGCGTCGGACGGCCCGTCGTTGCCCACGACGAGGTTGAAGGTGACGTTCGTGCCCGCGGTTGCCGACCCCGGTCCGGTCTTTACGACGTAGAGGTCCGCGCGCGGCGTCAGTGTGTCGGTGTCGGTGGCCGTGTTGTTGCCAGGAGTCGGATCGGTGACGCCGCCGGGAGCCGTGACGGTGGCGGTGTTGACGAGGGTGCCGGTTGCCGTGGGCGAGACCGTGCCGGTGACGGTGTAGGTCGCCGTGGCGCCGACGGGGAGATTGACGGTGTCGGAGATGTTGCCCGAGCCGGAGGCCGTGCAGGAGCCGCCGCCGGCCGCGACGCAGGTCCAGGTGACGCCGGTGAGCGTCGCCGGGAAGGTGTCGGCGACCGTGGCGCCGGTGACGGCCGAGGGGCCGACGTTCGTCGCGGTGATCGTGTAGGTGACGCTGTTACCGGGGATGACCGTGGCCACGCCGTCGGTCTTGGTGATCGTCAGGTCTGCCGAGGGCGAGAGGGTGTCGGTGTCCGTGGCCGTGTTGTTGCCGGGAGTCGGATCGGTGACGCCGCCGGGAGCCGTGACGGTGGCGGTGTTGACGAGGGTGCCGGTTGCCGTGGGCGAGACCGTGCCGGTGACGGTGTAGGTCGCCGTGGCGCCGACGGGGAGATTGACGGTGTCGGAGATGTTGCCCGAGCCGGAGGCCGTGCAGGAGCCGCCGCCGGCCGCGACGCAGGTCCAGGTGACGCCGGTGAGCGTCGCCGGGAAGGCGTCGGCGACCGTGGCGCCGGTGACGGCCGAGGGGCCGACGTTCGTCGCGGTGATCGTGTAGG
>CAZNSS010000090.1:0-10516 GCA_964575465.1 uncultured Holophagales bacterium
AGCGGTTCGCGCGGAACGCCGAGACGCTGGCGAAGAACGGGTGAGCGCGGCTCCGCACGCCCTGGAGACGGTCGCCGGTCCGAAGGAGCGCCGGCGTTGATCGAGGACGCCGCCCGTCTCCTCGCAGCCGCCTTGCTGGCTACCGGCACGAGCCTCGTCGGGCTGGCCGTCGCGGTCAGGGTCGAAGGCCGCTCGCCCTCGATCCGCCGATGGACGGCCTGGCTGGCCGCCCCGCCCGTCGTCATGACCCTCGCATTCCACGCGCTGGCCCCGTTCGGCGCGTTCCGCCTGGTCCCCGTCCTGGCGCTCGTTGCCGCTCTCGCGGCGCTCTCGGCCCGCCTCCTGGGCGGGCCCGGCGCCGTGGGCGCGCTCCTGAGGCACGAGCTCGGGTTCCTCCGCCGCCTCGCCCGCCGGGCGGCCTCCAGTCCCTTCCGCGGTGCGGCGGCGGCGTTCGTCGCCTGCGCGTCGCCCATCCTGCTACGGGCGGTGGTCGCTCCCCCGCTCGGCTGGGACACATTCACCTACCACGCGCTCAAGGCGGGGATGTGGGTCCAGGGGGGCGGAATCGACGCGATGGATGGAACTGGCCCCTGGGGCTACTACCGGGACATGCTCGGTGGCGGCGACGTCCTCTTTGCGTGGGCGCTCCTCCCGATGCACGGGGACGCTCTCACGGGAGTCTTCGGAGTCTTTCAGTGGCTTGCGCTCGGCGTCTGCCTCGTCGGGCTCGGACGGGAGCTGGGTGGCCGGGAGCCGTGGCCGTCGACCACAGCCGCCTTCCTCCTGGCGCTGCCGGCCGTCCGTCTCCTCGTCGGCACGGGCTACGTCGAGGTCGGCCTGCTCCTCTCCTTCTCGGCGGGCCTCGCCCTTGGCCTGCGAGCGCTGCGGCGCGGCTCACGCGCTGCGCTCCTTCTCGCGGCGGCGAGCCTCGGCGTGGCCGGCGCGCACAAGCTGCCGATGGTCCTGATCGCAGGGGCGGCCCTCGCGTTCGTTCTCGCCCTCGCCCCGCTGCGTGCCGGGAGACCGGCGATCACCGCCGCCGCGCTCCTCCTCTTCTGCCTTCCCGCCTCCGGCTTCTTTGCCCGCTCCTGGTCCCGGAACGGCTCGCCGCTGTGGCCCCTCCCCGTGAGCGTCTTCGGATTCGTCGCGGGCGAGGCGAGCCCCGAGGTGCGCTGGTACATGGATCGCCCCGGGCTCGCGGAGGCCGCCTATCGGCCCGGACCCGAGATCCAGGCCCTCGCACGCGTCTTCGCGGCGCCCGGCGACCCGAACGGCGGCCTCGGTCCGTTCGCCTGGGTCTCGGCCCTCGTCGGCCTCGTCCTCGTCTGGCGTCTCCGGTCCCGGCCTGCAGCCCTCTGCGCCGCGGTGGCGGCCGCGAACCTCGCCTGCTACTACGCGCCGGGGTTCTCCATGGTGCGCCTCTCCTGGAGCCTGAGCAGCGGCCGCTTTCTCCTCCCCGCCATCGCCGTCCTCGCCACGGCGGGGGCCTGCGCGGTGGCGGGCTCCCGACGGGCAGGCTGGTACCGGGGGTTCCTGCTGGCGGGCACGTTCTTCGCGCTGCTCCAGACGTCTCGTCACGGTGTCGGCGCCGGCTCCGCCGAGGCGATCTTCTGGCTCCTCGCGATCGCGGGAACAACGGCGGCCGTCTTCGCCGTCGCGCTCGGGACCCTCCGTTCCCCGTTGCGCGCGCCGGCCGTGGCCGCGGCGCTCCTCGCCGCGCTCGCCGACTTTCTCGCGCTGAGGAACGCCTATCGCGACCGGATCCTCTCGGAGGACTTCGCGATCCACGCCACACCCGCCTACTGGGCCGAGGCGGCCTCCCTCGTCGACGATCCCGCGGCACCGAGGGTTATCGCCGTGACGTCGGGCCCGTCCCAGGACCTCGACAGCTGGTTTGCTTCCCCGTTCCTCGGACGCCGCCTGCAGAATCGCCTCGTGAATCTCCCGCTCGCCGCCGACGGCATACGCCGCCGCTGGGGCGTCGGGGACGCGAACGCCGAGGTCCAGCGGACCGCCGACTACGCCGCCTGGCGTCGGGCGATCGACGCCGCCGGCGTCACGGACGTCCTGAGCTTCTCTCCCGCTTCGACGGAGCTGGCCTACATGGAAGCTCACCGCAGCGAGTTCGAGCGCCGGGCAGGCGCGCCCGGGGAATGGGGGCTGTTCCGGGTCAGGCGTCAGCGCCGCGACTGACCCCTCCCCGTACCTGGCAGCAGTCGCCTCCGGAAAACAGCCTGGTTCCGGTCCGAGTCGTGGAACAGGAGCTCGAAACGAGGATCCGCCTCGAGCGCGCGGAAGACCCGAAGGTCCTCTTCGCTCGGGGATCCCGCGGCGAGGTAGGCGTCGGCATCGCTCATCCGGCGGAGCGCCGGATGGCCCCAGAGGATGTTCGCGTAGCGGTCGACGGCGACGAAGCGCGCTTCCGGGGGGATTTCCACGGGGCCGGACCCCAGGAAAAGCACCGTCCGCGAGAGGGACGCGCCGAAGGCCGGATAGATCCAGGAATCGTGCCCCGAATCCATGGCGATCACGTCATCCGGCCCGGCCAGCTCGTCCGCGACGATCGCGGCCCGGCGGGGAGTGCGGAACGGCCGGCGCGACTCGGGATGCCGCGCGATCTCCCGAACGTACGTGAACGGTGCGAACGAGTCGTGGACGGCGCAGCGAACCGCCTCGCGCGCGAAAAAGAGCGCGATCCCGAGGACGAGGATGCCTCCGAGGCGGACCTCCCTCGGGGAGGCGCGGCACAGCTCCCGCACGACGGGAGCGATGGTCATCGCCGCGATCACGGGGACGACCCAGACCACGTACCGCGCGCAGAAGGCGTAGCTGCCCGGCAGCGGCATCTTCACCAGGGCCGGGGCGCAGAACGCCAGCCCAGCGGCCACGGCAGCGAGGTGCCGCTCCCGGGGCTTTGCGTCTCCCCCCGTCGCCTTCCGGTAGCGAAGAGCGCAGAACGGAAGGGCCAGGGCGAGAAAGGAAACGAGCAGCCCGAAATGGGAGAGGTTCAGGTCGTCCTGCGGCCACCACCAGACCCGCGTGGTCCCGGGCAGGGTGACGGAGTCGCCCCCGGAGAACGGCGCGGAGAAGAGCAGGAGGGGGAATACCAGCAGGCCCCCGGGCTCCCTCCCGGCCCGGCCGGCGAGAACCGGCGCGACGCCGGCGGGATTCGGACCGAACGGCGAGCCGAAGCGGACGGCGTTCTCGAGGTACGCGACGCCCCCGAGGAAGAGGAACGCGCCGACACCGAGCGCCGTGACCATTGCGACATCGCGTTTCGCCGGCCGTTCTCCCGCGCGGAACCGTCGAACGGCCGACGATGCCGCGACGAGCGCGCACGCCAGCACCAGAGGGCCCGTTGGCACCTTCGTTCCGGCGGCGAGGGCGAGCGCGGTGATCGCCAGACCGGCCGGCATCCTTCCTCCGCCCGCTCCCCACCGGGCCGTCCAGAGGAGGGCGCACGAGCAGAAGAACGCGGCGACGATGTCGTGCTTGTGCGCACCGCTCTGCAGGAGCGCGATCCGCGTCCCTGCCGCGACGAGCCCGGCCGCGAGCGTGTGAAGGCCCGGGCCCCACCACCGCTCTGCGAAGGCGGCGCCCGCGAGCGAGAAGCCGATCCAGGCGCCCGTGGCCAGCCATTCCGTCACGCGGTCGCTCCCCGAGAGGAGAAGCACGTCCGCCAGGAGCAGCTCGTAGTTCGCGGGAAACGAGCTGATCCGGATGTCGGTCGCCGTGAACACCTCGAAACCGCCGGCCCTCGCCAGGAAGAGAGCCTTCGGCAGGTGGTAGATGAGGGCATCCTCCGTCAGCGGCGGCAGCAGCCAGCCACGCCACGCGATGAAGAGGAGCCAGGCCGCCGGCGGGAGAAGGGCGGCGGCCACCACGGCTCGCCCGAAGGAGCCCGGGACGGCGAACCCGGATCCCGCCCCGGGCCTCCCCGCTCCGGGCCTCTCCGCGGACCCGCGCCAGACGAGGAGACCCAGCAGGGCCGCTGCCCCTCCGCAGGCGAGGAGGAGCCGCGACGTGAGCAGGTGCGGAAGCGCGAGGGCCCAGCTGATCGCGACGGCGGCACCGGAGGCGAGCAGACCGGCGGAAAGCAGTCGCTCGAGGGCAGGAGGCGGCGCTCCTTCGAGGCGCCTCCAGCAGGCCTCCGAGAAGCCCGCGCCCGCGACGGCGACGAAGAGCGCAAACGCGGCGAGCGCCACGGGGGGATTATCCACGCCACCACCGGTGTACTCTGTCCGACGGAACTCCAGACCCCTCGCCGCACGCGAGGCTTCCAGCGGTCCCTTCGGGGCCGAATCCCCGGAGCCCCGAGTGGCGGACCCGCGCTCGCGGCGCGGAAAGGACGGTCTATCGATGGAAGCGGTGCTCAGGAAGCTCCGACGCCAGATCGTGCTCGCGACGGTCGCCGCGAACGAGGGACACATCCCGAGCTCGTTCTGCGTCCTGGAAATTCTCTGGGTCCTCTACGACCGCATCCTGCGCTTCGACCCCGCGAACCCCACGGACGAGAGCCGGGACCGCTTCGTCCTGAGCAAGGGACACGCGTCTCTCGCCATCTACGCCGTCCTGGCCGAGAAGGGGTTCTTCCCGTCCTCCGAACTCGCGGGTTTCGCCACCGGCGGAAGTCGGCTGGGCGGCCATCCGGACTGCCGGAAGGTGCCCGGGATCGAGGCCTCGACGGGCTCGCTCGGACACGGGTTCCCGATGGCTGTCGGAATGGCCACTGCCCTCGCACGGAAGGAGAGCCCGTCGCGCGTGTTCGTTCTCGTGGGGGACGGCGAGTGCAACGAGGGAACGGTCTGGGAGGCGGCTCTCCTCGCGGCGCGGCAGCGCCTCGACAACCTCACGCTGATCGTCGACCAGAACCACTCCACGGACTCGGCCGTCCCGCTGGGGGACCTCGTCGGGAAGTTCCGCGCCTTCGGATGGGATGCCGTCGGCGTCGACGGGCACGACACCGGCGCTCTCGAGGAATCGCTGCGGGGCCGATCGCCAGGGTCGCCCCGGGTGGTCGTGGCCGAGACGATCAAGGGGTACGGCTGCCGGAGGATCCAGGGAGAGCCCGGAGCGTGGCATCACGGGGCTCCGAAGCCGGAGGACCTCGCCTCGATCCTCGAGGAGCTGTCGTGAGAAGACAGTTCGTCAGGACGACCGAGGCCCTGCTGGGGGCGGATCCCCGCCTCGTCGTCCTCCTGGGCGACATCGGCGTCTTCGGCTTCCGCAAGGCCATCCAGGCCTACCCCGACCGTGTCGTCAACATCGGGATCCTGGAGGCCGGCACGACCAGCCTCGCGGCCGGACTCGCGAAGGAAGGGATGATCCCGGTCTTCCACACGATCGCCCCGTTCCTCGTCGAACGATCCTACGAGCAGCTCAAGGTCGATTTCTGCTATCAGCAGCTCGGCGGGAACTTCGTCAGCGTCGGCGCCTCCTACGACTACGCGGGCCTCGGATGCACCCATCACTGCCCGGGGGACGTCCCGTCCCTCAGGAACCTGCCGGGGATGGAGATCGTCGTGCCGGGGACGGCCGCAGAGTTCGACGCGCTCTTCCGGGAGGCCTACGGGGACGGCCGCCCGACGTACTTCCGGCTCTCGGAGACGGCCAACGAGGAGAGTCGGAACGTGGTTTTCGGGAGGGCCGAGGTGGTCCGGCGCGGTGAACGCGCCACCGTGGTCGCTGTCGGCCCCCTCCTGGACCGCGTCCTCGCGGCGGCGCGTCCGTTCGACGTCACCGTCCTCTACTTCACCACTGTGGCCCCGTTCGATTCCCTGACCCTGCAACAGAACCTCTCCGGCTCAAAGGTCCTCCTGGTCGAGCCCAACTACTCCGGAGCCCTGGCCGTCGACGTGCTGGAAGCGCTGGAGGGCGTCCCGTTCGAACTGCGCTGCCACGGCGTTCCGCGCCGGTTCCTCACCGGGTACGGGTCCGCGGAGGAGCACGACCGGGCCATCGGCCTGACGGCGGAGGGGATACGGGCGAAGCTCGCCCGCCTCCTCGGGGAGGCACCATGAGTGACCCGCGGCCACCGGGAGGAGACGTCGTCCTCGAGGACGACGCGGAACGGGTCCTCTCCGCCGTCTCACTCGAACCGCTCCACGGGAAGCGCCTCCTCCTCACCGGGGCTTCGGGCCTCCTGGGGACGCAGCTGCTCGCGTGCCTCGCGCGGGCGCGATCGACTCGGGGGCTCCGGGCGGAGCTCGTCGCGGTCGTTCGGAACGAACCGCCTCGCCACGTCGCGGGACTCCTCGGGGGGCCGGGGGTCCGCGTCCTGAGGGGCGACCTGACCGACGCCACGTTCCGGCGTTCTGTCCCGGAGTCGGACTTCGTGATCCACGCCTCGTGCTACGCCCAGCCGGCGCTCTTCGAGGCCGACCCTGTCGAGACGCTCTCGCTGGGCACCGAGGTGACAATTGACCTCCTCCGGCGCTCCCACGCGGGCGGCTCGTTCCTCTTCGTCAGCTCGAGCGAGGTCTACAACGGCCTGTCAGGGCCGCCCTTCCGGGAGTCGCAGATCGGCACGACGACTCCCCTGCATCCGCGAGCGTGCTACATCGAGGGCAAGCGTGCCGGAGAGGCGATCTGTAACGCATTTCTCGAGCGCGGCCGCTTAGCCCGTTCCGCCCGCGTCGCTCTCGCGTACGGACCGGGGACGCGCCGGGGCGACCAGCGAGTCCTCAACACGTTCATCGAGTCCGCCCTGACGCGGGGCGAGATCTCGATGAGGGACCGGGGAGAGGCGCTCCGGACGTACGCGTACGTGACCGACGTGACGGAGATGCTCTGGCGGATCCTGCTCCACGGAACGGACCCGGTCTACAACGTCGGCGGCGAATCGACGACCTCGATCGCAGACCTCGCCCGGACGATCGGGGAGCTCACGGGCGCCTCGGTTCGGTTCCCGGAGGCCGCCATCCCTCTCCAGGGCGCGCCGGAAAGCGTGCGGCTCGACCTGACGAGGACCCGCGACGAGTTCGGGAAGTCGGACTACGTGCCTCTGCGCGAAGGGCTCGCGCGCACGGTCGAGTGGCAGCGGGCGCTCTACGCGACTCCCTGAGGCGGTTCGACCCGGGCGAGCCGCCGCGGGCGGAGCAGCTCCCTGCCCATCTCCCTGAGAATGGTCCAGCCGGTCCGGAAGGGGTGCATCTTCCGCTCGCCGCCGATGCGACGCGGCTCGTCTCCCGAGATCTCCCCGACCATCAGCCCGAACCGGGCCGCGCGGATGCTGATCTGGGCCTCGTACGTCATGTGCGGCGCGTCGATCCCGAGGCGGTCGATGAGGTCCCGCCGGTACGCGCGGAAGATCACGAGAGCGTCCGTGTACCGCCCGCCGAACAGCAGGTTGATCGACCGCGTGAAGAAGGCATTCCCGAGCGAAGTCAGGAAATCGTCGTCCTCGCTTCTCGCCGCCCCGAGGTAGCGCGACGCGATCACGAGGTCGTACCCCTCGGCCATCTTCCGCAGGAGCGCCGGGATGAGCTCGGGGATCGAGTTGCCATCCGGGCTGAAGGTCACGATGACCTCCCCCGTCGTGTGACGGTAGGCCTGCCGGTAGGCGTTCCCGATGCCGGGAACGTCCTGGACGATGACCCGGTAGCCGTTCTCCCTCAGCCACTCGACCGTGCCGTCGGAGGACCCACCGTCCACGACGAGGATCTCGTCGCACCAGCCCGGATCGATCCGGTGCATCACGGCGCGGACGCCGTCGATCTCGTTCAGGGTCGGGATGATCAGTGAGGTCTTCACGGGGGCGGCAGCTTCACGCGGTGCCGGTCAGCCCCGGAACGCCCGGCCGAGAAGAGGCCGAAGCCGGGACAGGCGGGAGGGGCCGACGAACTGGTTGTTACCGATGTAGAAGGCGTTCGTGTGGAGGAACTCGGCGTTGGGGAAGTCCCCCGCGGCGCCGCAGGCGGCGAAGCAGGGCTGCCGGAGCAGGTTTCCCCCGATGACGGGGCGGAACTCGATCTGGTTCTCCCGGAGGAGCCCCTCCATGCGCTGCTTGACGGCCGCATCCCGGAAGAGGAAGGGGAGGCAGAATGAGGAGATCCCCGGATTGTCCGGGAAGAGAAGGTGACCGCGGTACTCGGCTAGGATCTCGAGAAACTGCCGGTGGTTCGAGTTGCGGATCTCGATGTAGCGGTCGAGCTTCTTGATCTGGGCGAGACCGATGACGGCGTTGAACTCCGTGTTGCGGAAATTGAAGCCGTCCGTCAGGAAGAGGAAGTTGAAGTCGACGTCGGGGTGTCGCCGCGCCCAGCTCTCGTGCATGTGGGCGGGGAGCTCCCGCGCCAGCCCGTGCGACCGCTTGAGAAGCGCGGCGTGGTAGAGCTCCTCGCTGCCGGTGCAGACCATCCCCCCCTCGACGGTCGTCATGTGGTGGCCCCAGTAGAAGCTGAACGAGCTGCAGGCACCGAGGTTTCCCACCTTCGTCGCGCCGGTGCGCGCCCCGTGGGACTCGCAGCAGTCCTCGAGCAGCTCGATGCCCCTCCCGGCGATGATCGACGAGATCCGCGCCACGTCGGCCGGGAAGCCGATGAGGTGCGTCACGAAGACGGCGCGCGTACGTGGGCCGATCTTCCGGGCCAGGGCCTCGTAGTCGAACGAGAAGTCGTCGAGGTTCACGTCGACGAAGACGGGGGTCAGGCCGCACTGCAGGATCGGTGTGACGTTCGTGACCCAGGTGACAGCGGGGACGAGGACCTCGTCCCCCTCTCTCCAACCGTGCGCCTCCTTCATCAGGTTCAGGATGACGAGGTTGGCGGAGCTGCCGGAGTTCACGTAGACGCTGAAATCGCAGCCCTGCCAGCGGGACCACTCCTCCTCGAACTCCCTCACCTTCACGAACTGCGTGAAGCGGGTCGTCGTCTGGATGAACTCCACGAGCTCGTGGAGGTCGGCGGGCTCGAGGACGTTCTCCTGGAGCTTCCAGGGGATCGGCCCCTCCCGAGGCGTGTCGTTCTCGTACGTGTTCATTTCTGGCTTCGCTCCAGCCGGGGAACGCGGAGATCGCGGGATGTTAGACCATGGGTCGTCCTGCTTCCCGCCTGTGGCACGGCGCTTCTCCGGGATCAGGCGTTCCCGTGGCGGGAGCGCGCGAGCAGGCGGTAGCCCAGCAGGAGCTCGCGGATCCCCTCGTCGACGGTCCTCTTCGCCTCGAACCCGGCCTGTCGGAGCCTCTCGTTCGATACGACGTAGTTCCGACGGTCGGGGTCCCTCCCCACCTCCGAGGACCGGACGTGGAACGAAGGGACCTGCGCCTTGATCCGCAGGGCGAGCTCCTCCTTCGAGAGGTTCGCGCCGTCCAGGCCGGCGTTGAAGCACCGCCCGGCCATCCGGTCCGGCTGGCGGAGTGCGTGCAGGAGAACGTCGGCGACGTCGCGGACGTGGATGAAGTTCCGCTTGAAGTCCTTCTCGAAGAGAACGATGTATCCGTCGGAGACCGCGGTGTAGGTGAAGTGGTTGACCAGGAGGTCGACCCTCATCCGGGGCGACATGCCGAACATCGTCGCGAACCGCAGCGACGTCGTGCCCTGCGCGGAGAGAACCTCGGTCTCCGCTTCGACCTTGGTCCTCCCGTACAGCGACACGGGCTCCAGGGGAGTCTCCTCGGTGCAGAAGACCTCGCCGGACTTCGTCCCGTAGCCGCTGTTCGTCATGGGGTAGACGACGAGCTGTGCCGGGCTCCGGAGCCTCATCAGGAGCCGGATCGCGTCGAGGTTGACCGAGGTGGCCGTCCACGGGTCGCGATCGCAGGCGTTCGCCCCGACGATCGCGGCGAGGGGGACGACGGCGTCGGCGTCCCTCAGGAGCCGCGCGAGGACGGACGGGTCCCGGGCGTCCCCCCTCTCGAACTCGAACCCCGGGCGGGCGCAGAGGTGGAACAGGGACTCCTGCCCGTACATCAGGTTGTCGAGGACGGTCACCCTGAGGCCCGCGTCCAGCAGCCGTTCGACCAGGACGGATCCAGCGTAGCCGGCACCGCCGGTGACCAGGACGTGCTGCGTCATCTCGTTCTCCTCGAGCCCACGGGGCCGGAGTCTAGCGGCAGAGAGGCCGGGGCAGGCGGGAGCCTCTCGAGCACCGCCTCGGCCCGGTGGCCGTGAGGCGCGTTCCGGGCGATCATCGCGACGTGGGCGACACGGACCGGACGCGGACGGGAGAGCCTTCGGCTCCCAGCCGGCTGGAACTGTTCCTCCCCCTCGCCGTCTCGCTCGCGGTCGCGGCCGCGGTCCTCCTCGCCGGACCCCGCATCTACGACGACGCCTACATCACGTTCCGGTACGCCGCCCGACTCGCGACGGGGGACGGTCTCGTCTTCAACTCCGGGGAGAGGGTCCTCGGCACCTCGGCGCCCGCGTGGGCCCTCCTCCTCGGCGCCCTCGGCCGCCTCGCGGGCCCGGACCGACTGCCGGTCGTCGCGTTCGCCCTCGGCGCGATGGCGCTCGGCACGACGGCTCTCCTCGCCTTCGGCCTCCTCCGGCCCCGGACCGGCCCGCTCGTCGCGTTCCTC
>CAZNSS010000091.1:0-10454 GCA_964575465.1 uncultured Holophagales bacterium
CGAAGCCGGTCGACTACGAGCAGATCCTCTTCGCACACAAGGCGGCCTCGTTCCGCTACGAGCCTCTCGGCGTCATCGCCGTCATCACGCCGTGGAACTTCCCGTTCGCGATCCCGATGGTCGAGGTGGCCGCCTGCCTCGCGGCGGGAAACACCGTCGTCCTGAAGCCGGCGTCGGCGACGGCCCGGACGGGGCTCGCCATCGGCGAGCTCTGCCGGAGGGCCGGCCTGCCGCCGGGAGTCGTCAACGTGGTAACGGCGACGGGTGCCGACGTCGACCACCTCCTCGAGAACCCGGGGCTGGCGAAGATCCTCTTCACGGGCTCGGTCGAGGTCGGCTGCCACGTCATGCGGAAGGCCTCGAAGAACGTGACGCCGTTCGTCCTGGAGCTGGGCGGGAAGGACGCGGCCGTCGTCGCGGCCGACGCCGACCTGGAACGGACGGCGAGCGGGCTCGTCTGGGGTGCGTTCGCGAACGCCGGGCAGGCGTGCGGCTCGATCGAGAGGGTCTACGCCGTGAGGAGCGTGGCGGAGGAGCTGATCGCGAAGGTCGTCGAGAAGACGCGCCGGCTCCGGCAGGGAGACCCCCTCGCCGAGGCGACGGACGTCGGCCCGATGACGACGGCCGAGCAGCGCGACTTCGTCGACGCACAGGTCCGCGAGGCGATCGCAGAGGGGGCGCGCGCCCTGACCGGGGGCGAGAAGCCGGCGGCGAAGGGCCACTGGTTCCCGCCGACGGTCCTCGTCGGCGCGCACCACGGCATGCGCGTGATGCGCGAGGAGACGTTCGGCCCCGTCCTCCCGATCGTCGTCGTCGACGACCTCGACGAGGCGATCACCCTCGCGAACGACTCGGAGTTCGGCCTCACCGCGTCGGGCTGGACGCGGTCGAGGAAGACGGCCCAGAAGCTCGTCGAAGAGCTCCGCGCCGGGACCGTGACGATCAACGACCACCTCTTCTCCTTCGGAGAGCCGACCGCGACCTGGGGTGGCCTCGGCAAGTCGGGCATCGGGCGCAGCCACGGCGTCCACGGGCTCATGGAGCTGGTGAACCTCAAGCACGTCAGCGTCGACCTGCAGGACTCCTCCGCGGCCCCCTGGTGGTACCCCTACGACGGCGCCTTCCAGGAGTTCATGAAGAAGGCCTTCGGCCTCCTCTACGCGCGCGACGCCCGGACGAAGATGACGGACGGCCTCGGCCTTCTCTCGAGCGGCCGCTTCTTCGGCTACGTGAAGGTCTCGAAGATCGCGACGAAGCTCGGCAAGGTGTTCTGAGCCGTCCGGCCAGTCAGTTCGTGGGGGAGCCTGTCGCTCCTGTTGTTGACTGGACTCCCACCTCGAAATAGTGTCCCCGGTCTGGAGAGGAATAGCGGGTCGGGTTCGCCCTTCCGTTCCCAGAGGACGCCGGTCCTGCCGGGACGGGGCCCCTGAGGCAGCAGTCAGGGACTTGCGAGACCGCTGGCCGGTTCCGCAGGGGCGGAGTTGGGTTCTCGGCTCATCGTCGTCACGTTCCGGGACGTTGCCCGTCGAGGGTTGGAGGAGGAGAGTTCATGTTCGGAGCTGTGCGAGGGAAACGGCATGTCGTTTCGGCCATCGCGTTTCTGGCCGTTGCGTCCGTCCTGGCGAATCGCAGCGAAGCCGGAGGCCGGGGCGCCCGGTTCACGCCGTCTGATGCGGGTGCGGAGACGATGGTCGCAGGCATCGGCACGGACCTTTCGGAGGCGACCGGTGCTCCGGTGGGGAAGGTGCGCGTCATGGTGGAGCTCGTCGAGCCCGCCGGGGCCGTCGCCTACGGGAATGCCCTGCGCGCAAATGCCGGCCTTCCGAAGATGCAAGCGAGAAACGCCGCCGCGTCGGCCGGGCGTGCCCAGCTCACCGTCGTCCGGTCCGCTCAGGCCCGGTTCGAGTCGGCCCTCGCCCGCCTGTCCGTCCGGCCCACGGAGCTGTTCCGGGTCCAGAAGTCGCTGAATGGATTCGCTCTCGAGGTCGGCCTCTCCCAGATGGCCGAGCTTCGCTCGCTGCCGGGCGTCAAGCAGGTGATCCCCCTCTACCTCGAACACACGACGAACTCGACCAGCGTCCCCTTCATCGGGACGCCGAACGTCTGGGCGAACAACGGCCTGGGTCTTCCGGCCGGGGCGCTCGGAACCGGGATCCGGGTCGGGATCATCGACACCGGGATCGACTACCTCCACCCGGACTTCGGCGGCCCGGGCGCCACGGCCGCGGACTACACGACCGAGAGGACCGACACCGCGACGTTCACCACGGTTGGGACCGTCACCGGAGGCTCTTTCCCGACCGCGAAGGTCGTCGGCGGCACGGACTTCGCTGGGGACGCCTACACGGGGGCCAACGTTCCCGTTCCCGACGCCAACCCGATGGACTGCAACGGGCACGGCAGCCACGTTTCCGGGACCGCAGCCGGCTATGGCATGAAGGCGGACGGAACGACGTTCGCCGGCCCGTACGACGCCGACCCTTCGACGTACAGCTCGCTCCTGATCGGGCCGGGAACGGCGCCCCAGGCGCAGCTCTACGCCCTGCGCGTCTTCGGCTGCACCGGGAGCACCGGCCTGACGACCCAGGCCATCGACTGGGCGGTGGACCCGAACGACGACGGTGACCTCTCGGACCACCTCGACGTCATCAACATGTCGCTCGGCTCGAGCTTCGGCTCCGCCGTCACCGCGTCCGCGGTCTCCTCGGACAACGCGGCCTTCGCGGGTGTCGTCGTCGTCTCGTCGGCGGGGAACGCGGGCGACACGTTCTTCATCACCGGCGCGCCGGGCACTGGCTCGCGGGTCATCTCGACGGCGGCCTCGGTGGACAGCGGCGTGACCATTCCGGTGGTCAACGTGAACACCCCCGCCGGGATCGCCGGCGGCTACCCGGCCGGCAGCGCCGCCTTCGGCCCTGCGCTGACGGCTGCGGGCGTCACGGGGAACGTCGTCGTCGGGCTCGATCCGGCGGACGCGGCCGGTCCTCTCACCACCGACGCCTGCTCGGCCCTGACGAACGCTGCGGCCGTCGCCGGGAACATCGCGCTCGTCGACAGGGGCACCTGCGCTTTCACCGTCAAGGTCAAGAACGCCCAGAACGCGGGCGCCATCGGCGTGATGATCGCGAACAACACCTGGGCGTCGGCTCCTCCCGGGTTCGCCGGCGTGGATGCGACGATCACCATCCCGTCCGTCGGTATCACGCAGGCGGATGGCGCCACGTTCAAAGCGAACATCGCCAGCCTCAACGTCACTCTTCGCGGCGACATCGGCAGCGACACCGTCGCTTCCTTCTCCTCGCGCGGGCCACGGCGAATCTTCGGCTCTCCCCTCAGGCTGAAGCCCGACATCGCGGCTCCTGGGCTCAACATCACCTCGGTCGAGACCGGCATCGTCTGCACCTCGGCGACCGGATGCACGGGCGTCGCCGATCCCTCGGGCATCCAGGTCGGAACCCGGACGCTGACGATCTCCGGGACCTCGATGGCGAGCCCGCACATGGCGGGAGTCATGGCGCTCCTGCGCGAGCTCCACCCCGACTGGGAGGTCGAGGAGCTGAAGGCGCTCGCCATGAACTACGCGAACCACGACACGGCGACCTACGCCGGCGGGTCCACCCGGTACGGGCCGTCGCGAATCGGCGGCGGACGCGTCGACCCGGCGCTCTCCGCGACCGGCAGCGTGATCGCCATGAACGCCGAGGACGCGGGCCTCGTGAGCGTCACGTTCTTCCCCGAGGTCGCCGGGGTGACCACGCAGCTCAAGAAGGTGAGGGTCGTCAACAAGGGGACGACCTCGCAGACCTACGCCCTCTCTTTCGACCTGACGAATGCGCCTCCGGGAGTCTCCTTCTCGACGCCGGGCGGGAGCTCGGTCACCGTCCCCGCGGGCGGCGCCGTCGAGCTCGACGTCCAGCTGTCGGCCAATTCGGCGCTGATGGACGAGAAGCGCGACCCGGCCCTCGCGGCGAAACAGGGTGTCCAGGCGAACTACGGCGACCAGCCCCGCCACTTCCTGACCGAGGCGGAGGGCTACCTCACCTTCAAGCAGGGAGGCAGCCTGAAGCTCCGCCTCCCGGTCTACATGGCCGAGAAGCCCTCCTCGCAGATGTCCGCGCCGGCCACGATCGCAACCGGCGGCGCGCCCACCGGCTCGACGACGATCCCGCTCTCGGGCGTCGACCTCTGCACGGGCACGCTCGTGGCGGGGCCCGGTTGCAGTGGCACCTTCCCGACGGACATCGAGTCCCTCGTCACGCCGTTCGAGCTGCAGGTCGTCTCGCCGCTCGACCCGGTCAACTCGACCGACTACGCCGACCTCCAGTACGCCGGCGTCGCCTACTACCAGGCGGGTGGAACGCCGAGCCTCACGAACGACCTCGTTCTCTTCGGTCTCTCGACCTGGGGGGATTGGTCGACGCCGAACGACGTCGCGCTGAACGTCTGCGTCGACTTCAACAACGATGGCGTCTACGACAGGGCCGTCATCAACACGCAGCCGTCGATCTTCGTGAGCGGGGCCTCACAGACGGACACCTTCGTCCGCGTCATCCAGAACCTCTCCACGGGCGGCTACACGATCCTCGGCCTCGGGTCCCCGGTGAACCTCATCGGTCCGGACGCCGTCGACACCTCGCTCCACCTCAACAACGTCCTCTTCCTCGGCGCCACGCCGAGCCAGCTCGGGTTCACGTCCACGGCGAGCCTCGCGTTCCGCTACAAGATCGTGACGTGTCCTGGGTCCAACCCGGGCTGTGCCCGAAGCACGACCGGGGACCACTGCACGCCGCCCGGCTCGTACTACGACGTCGCGCCCGGCCCGTACCCGTGGAACCCGGCCGCCCAGGGCCTGAACTTCGGCGGCAACTTCCTGGACGATGACCTGAATGGAGCCACTCTCCCCGTGACGTGGAACACCGCCAGCATGGCGGCCAACGGCTCCCAGGGGGCGTTGCTCCTTCACCACCACAACAGGTCCGGCCAGCGGGCCGAGGTCGTCCTCCTCGACACGGGGACGTCCGCGGACCTCGCGGTCACGAAGGCCGTCAACCCCGCGAACCCGACTCTCGGTCAGGACGTGACCTTCACGATCACCGTCACGAACAATGGCCCGAGCGCCGCTGCGGGCGTCGTGGTTTCCGACTACCTCCCCGCCGGCGTCTCGTGGGTCTCCGACGACGGAGCCGGCGCCTACGTCCCCGGCACCGGGCTGTGGACGGTCGGCGCGCTCGCCAACGGCGCCTCCGCGGCCCTTCACGTGGTGGGCAAGGTCGGCTCGACCGACCAGGCCTGCAACTCCGCGATCATCACCGCCGGGACTCCGCTCGACCCGAACCCGGCGAACAACCAGTCGACCGTGTGCGTCTCGGCTCCGCGTTCCGCGGACCTCTCTCTCGGAATGACCGTGAGCAGCCCGACGACCCAGGTCGGCGCAAACGTCACTTTCACCTTGACGGTGCGCAACGACGGCGTCGACCCGGCCTACGCGCTGAACGTCCAGGAGTCCTTCCCTGCCTTCCCGTCGCTCGACCCGGGCACCTACACGGCGTCGCAGGGCGTCTACAACCCGGCGACGGGCCTCTGGAACCTCGGGAGCCTCGGATCCGGGAAGACCGCGGCGCTCGCGCTCACCGTGACCGCACCGAGCATGGCCGGCGCGCTGACGAACCAGGGGACGGCCTCCTCCACGACGAGCGACCCGGACAACGCGAACAACACCGCGAGCGCGACGACGACGGTCCTTTCTCCGGCCGCGATCGCCGGGGCCACGAAGACGGTCTCCGGCCTCCGCTTCCCCGGGGCGGTCGTCACGTACACGATCGTCCTCCCGAACACCGGGACGTTCGACCAGATCGACAACCCGGGCGACGAGTTCACCGACGTTCTTCCGGCCGAGCTGCGGCTCGAGGGCGCCTCCGCGACGTCCGGGACCGCGGTCGCCGACACCGCGACGAACACGGTCCACTGGAACGGGTCGATCCCGGCCGGCAGCTCGGTGACCATCACGATCCAGGCGCGGATCGCCTCCGCGGCCGGCGGCGCCACGATCTCGAACCAGGGTACGGCCTACTTCGACGCGGACGGGAACGGCACGAACGAGTCGACGGTCGTCACGGACGACCCCGCCGTCGGCGGCGCGACGGACCCGACGGCGTTCCGGGCGGACGCCCAGGCCGCGATCCCGGCGGCTTCGACCGCCGGCCTGGCCCTCCTCGCCTTCCTGACGGCCCTCGGCGCGGTCTTCGTCCTCCGCTCGCGGATCGGCTGAGCTCTTCCAGGCGGCCCGGTCGGGCGCCATTCGGCGCCCGACCGGGCTCTCTCTAGAATCGCCTGGTGGCGGTTCCCCCCGATCTCTCCTCGTACCCCGACCAGCCGGGGATCTACCTCTACCGCGACGGGAAGGGAAGGATCCTCTACGTCGGGAAGGCGCGCTCGATCCGCAGGCGCCTCGCCTCCTACTTCGCCGCGGGGCCCAAGCACCCGAAGACGGAGGCGCTCCTCGCCGAGTTCGAGACGATCGACACCGTCGTCGCGAACACCGAGAGCGAGGCGCTCGCCCTCGAGAACGCGTTCATCAAGAAGCACAGGCCCCGGTACAACATCCTCCTCCGGGACGACAAGACCTACCCGTACATCAAGGTGACGACGGGGGAGGAGTGGCCTCGGGCTCACGTGACGCGTCGCGTCCTGAAGGACGGGCACAGCTACTTCGGGCCGTTTCTCCCCGCCCGGACCTGCCGCGGCGCCATGAAGATGGTGCAGCGGATGTTCCAGGTGAGGACCTGCCGGATCGAGATCGACGGGAAGCTCCCGCGCCCCTGCCTCTACTTCGACATGCACGCGTGCCTCGGGCCGTGCGTGGCGTCGCTGACCACGAAGGGCGCCTACGACGACGCGGTGAGGGACGTCCTCCTCTTCCTCTCCGGCCGAAACGACGAGCTCGCACCGCGGCTGAGGGAGAAGATGGACGCGGCGGCGGGGGAGGAGCGGTTCGAGATGGCGGCCGCCTACCGCGACTGCCTCCGGACGGTCGAGGAGCTCGCGCAGAAGCAGCGGGTCCAGTCTCTCGCGGGGGAGGACGTCGACGTCTTCGGCGACTTCGCCGACGGCGGGAACCTCGCCGTCTCGGTCCTCCACGTCCGCGGCGGCGCCGTCCTCGACACGCGGGAGTTCTTCTGGGAGGCGATCGGCGACGTCGCGGCCGACGAGTTCTGGGTCGCGCTCCTCTCGCAGTACTACGACGCGACGACGTTTCTCCCGAAGGAGGTCCACCTTCCCGACGAGGTCGCCGAGGAGGCGCTCGCGCCGGTCGCGGAGTGGCTCTCGGAGCGCCGCGGCTCGAGGGTGGAGATCCGGACGCCGAAGAGGGGGGCTGCTTTCGACCGGGTGCGGATCGCGCGGGACAACGCCCGGACGAGCCACGTCCGGCGCTTCCGGACGGTTCGCGAGGCGGGGGAGAAGGCCACCCTGGCGCTCGCGAAGGCGCTCGACCTCGACCACCGCCCGGCCCGGATCGAGTGCTTCGACATCTCGCACCTGCAGGGGAGCGAGACCTACGCGTCGTGCGTCGTCTTCGTCGACGGCCGGCCGGAGAAGGGCGAGTACCGGGCCTTCCGGATCGACCGTCCCGTGCCCGACGACTTCGCGTCGATCGCCGAGGCCGTCACGCGCCGCTACGAGAGGCGCCGCTCGGAAGGCGCACCGCTCCCCGACCTCCTCGTCATCGACGGCGGGAAGGGGCAGCTCTCGGCCGCCCTCGCGGCGCTCGACCGGATCGGAATCGAGCTCCCGGCGGTGGGCCTCGCGAAGCGCGAGGAGGAGGTCTTCGTGCCGGGGCGCTCCCTGCCGCTCGCCCTCCCGCGGCGGCACCCCGGCCTGAAGCTCCTCCAGCGCGCCCGCGACGAGGCGCACCGCTTCGGGTTGAGGCACCACCGGAGGGCTCGATCGCGCCGGACTCTGACGAATCCCCTGCTCGAGGTCCCGGGCCTCGGGCCGACGAGCGTCCGGAGGCTCCTCGCGGTCTTCGGCAACGCGGAGGGGGCTCTCGCGGCGACGCCCGAGGCGCTCGCCGCGGCCGCCGGGAAGACGGCGTCGTCCAGGATCGTGAGGTGGAGGGCTTCCCGCGAGGACACGGGCCGGTAGAATCCCCGCAACATGGACACTTCGAAACCGGGGGCCAGCTCGTTGACGGGGGGCACGCTCGAGAAGACGGAGCTCGCCGACGTCCTGAGGTCGGTGTATGCCTCGCGCGGGAACGCGCAGGTGCTCGTGACGCTCCGGGGCGAGGAACGGAGCTTCTGGTTCCACAGGGGTCGGCTCGTCTCCGCCTCGTCGAACCGCGAGGCCCAGCACGTCGGAGAGCTTCTCCGCGCCTTCGGGCTCGCGGACGAGTCGGTCCTCTTCTCGGCGTTCGAGCAGGCCCTCGCCGATCCCGGCCGCGGGCTGTCGCACGCCCTGCGCGACTCGGGGGCGGTCGCCCCCTACATCGCCGACGCCTGCGTGCGAGCGCTCGCCGAGAAGATCCTCTACTCGACGTTCCAGTGGGCCTCCGGGACCTTCACCGTGGTGCCGCTCGACGGCCCGCCGCAGCTGCCGAAGGCCTTCGACCAGACGACGGCGACGCTGCTGCTCGAGGGCCTGCGGCGCATGCCGCCGGTCGTCGGGGCCGCGCCGAAGATCGACCCGAAGGCGCGGCTGACCCTCTCGCCCGACCTCCTCCTCCGGTACCAGTGCGCCATCGTCACGCAGGAGGAGGCCGAGGCGATCGACGCGATCGACGGCTCGAAGGCGGCGGCAGACGTCTGCCTCGACCTCCGGATCCTCGAGAGGCTCCGTTCCGTCGGCTTCGTGGCGGTCGCGTCGAAGTCGGCCGCGGCCGACGCGGAATCGGCCCCGCTGGGCACCGCGTCGCTCAACGTCGAGATCGCCGGCGCAGCCCCGAGTCCGCGCCTGTCCGAGATGCTCGAGCAGCACTCCCGCCTCGTCTGGAACACCTACCGGCGGCTCGACTGGATCACCGCCTACGAGGTCCTCGGGGCCTCGGACGACGCTCAGGACGTCGACCTCCAGCGGGCGGTCCACGAACGGGCGCGGCTGTTCCACCCCGACAACGTCGTCCGGGCGACGCTCAACGACGCGACGGACGCGCTCGAGTCGCTCTTCACGAAGGTTCGCGAGGCCGGCAACGCGTTCGCGACCAGCGCGGCGCGCCAGGAGTACGACCGGTCGCTCAACCGCGGCACGATGTCGGCGCCGGTCTCGTTCGGCCAGCCCACCCCGGAGGTCCAGCGGCAGGTCGCGAAGGCGAACTACCAGCGGGCCCGGACTCTCGTCGAGATGGAAGATTTCTACCCGGCCTACGAGATGCTCCGGCAGGCCGTCGAGTTCGACCCGGACAGGCCCGAGTACTGGACCTTCCTCGCAAAGGTCCAGGGACGGAACCCCAAGTGGGTGAGGCAGGCCACCGAGACGCTCCGGCGGGCGTCCGCCCGCCTTCCCGAGAGCGTGGAGGTCTGGCTGGCGCTGGCGGACGCTTGCGCCGCCGAACGGAACGAGACCGAGCGCGTCAAGGCCCTCAAAGAGGTCCTGAAGCTCGAGCCGACGAACAAGAAGGCGACGAAGGCGCTGGCGGAGATCGCGGCGACGAAGCCTCGCTGAGCCGGCGGCACGGCGCTATCCTCGGACGATGCTGGAGACCGTCGCGAACTTCGGGACCGGGCTCGGGCTGGCGGCCGGCGCGGGGCTGAACGCCTACGCCGTCCTCCTCGTCTACGGCGGCATCGCCCACCTCTTCCCGGAGGACTTCCCCGGGACGATCGCCCGGTTCCTCGCCGAGCCGGCGACGCTCCTCGTCTTCCTGGGTCTCTACCTCCTCGAGTTCTTCGCCGACAAGATTCCCGGCCTGGACCACATCTGGGACGTCATCCATACCGTTGTACGGCCTCTCGCCGGGGCCCTTCTCGCCGTCGCGGCCGTCGCGCCGACCTCCGAGACGCCCCTGACGGTCCTCGCCGGAGGCGGAGGCGGCGTGACCGCGCTCGCCGCGCACCTCGTGAAGGGAACCGCCCGGCTGACGTCCACGGCCCTGACGGCCGGCGTCGCGAACTTCGCGCTCTCCCTGGCCGAGGACATCCTCGCCGTCCTCCAGGCCATCGTGTCGATCTTCCTGCCTCTCGTCGCACTCGTTCTCGCGGTTGCGGTCGCCGGCCTCTTCCTCCTCTGCGTCCCGAAGCTCGCCCGGGGCGTGAACCTCTTCGCCCGGCGACGGCGGAAGCCCGCCTGACCGGACCGACGGCCGGCTCTTCGCGAGGGGGTATCCTGCTCACGACTCGGGCCGGACGGGCGATCGTCGCTCGGACGGTCTGACCGTACGAGGGGAGGAAAGTCCGGACTCCAGCGTGCAGCGTGCCGGGGAAATCCCGGTCGGGGCAACCCGAAGGAAAGTGGCACAGAGA
>CAZNSS010000092.1:0-10448 GCA_964575465.1 uncultured Holophagales bacterium
GAGGTCGCCCCCGCCCCGCCCGCCCCCGGCCCGGCGAAGCCGGGCGCGGCCACTCGCCCGGGCGGACCTCCCGGAGGAACCCGGCCCGTCACTCCATGAGCCCGGGGATCCCGAAGGGCCCCCGGGCCGCCATCACGAGGATGGCGGCGGTCAGGACGGCGATTCCCCACGTCACCCGGTCGCGCGTGGCGAAGACGATCGGGTCCTCGTTCATCTCGCCTCGCCCGACGAGGACCCAGACCCGGCTCGACCAGTAGAGGAGCGCCGGGACGAGGAGCCAGAGCCAGCCGGGGTGGGCGTAGAGGCGCTTGACGTCTTCGCTGTGGATGTAGATGGCGAGGACCATTCCCGACCCGTAGGCGCTCGCCACCCCGAGGACGTGGACGACGAGGGAATCCCAGACGAACCAGTCGCGCCCGGAAGCCCCCTCGTGGCCACGCTCCCGCAGGGAGGAGAGCTCGGAGGCCCTCTTGGCGAAGGCGAGCGAGAGGAAGATGAAGACCGAGAAGGCGACCAGCCACGGAGAGACGGGCACGCCCGTCGCCGCTCCCCCGAGCAGCACGCGGAGCGTGTAGAGGAACGCGAGCGTGAAGACGTCGAGGAGGACCTTCCGTTTCAACAGGAAGGTGTAGAGGGTCGACGAGACGAGGTAGATCGCGAGGAGGATCTGTGCCCCGCGCGGGAGGGCGGTGGCGAACGCCAACCCGGCAGCGAGGAGGAGCGGCACGAGGAGCAGCCCCGCCCGCACCGGGAGTGCCCCGCTCGCGAAGGGGCGCCGCCTCTTCTCGGGGTGGCGGCGGTCGGCAGCGAGGTCCATCAGGTCGTTCAGGACGTAGAGGGCCGACGCGCAGGCGCTGAGGGCGACGAAGGCGACGACGGCCGCGAGGAGAGTTTCCGGGCCGAAGAAGTGGCCGGTGACGAGCGGGACGAAGACGAGGACGTTCTTCACCCACTGTTTCACCCGGATCGCCTTCGCGCCGGTCCGGAGGCCGCCGGGCGCGTCCGGGAACGACCCGAGCACCGGCGTCCCGGCCGCTTCGACCTCGGCCCGGAGGCGGGTGCCGCCGCCGGCCAGGATCGCCCCCCGCGCGCTCCGGAAGACGGGGAGGTCGGCCCGCCGGTCGGCGGCGTAGTCGAACCCCTTCTCCCCGAACCGCGAGACGAGGAGCGCGCGCTTCGTCTCTCCCCCGAGGTTCCTCGAGCCGTCGCTCGCGAGGACCTCGTCGAACAGGCCGAGGTGCGCGGCGAGGGGCCGCGCGAGGAGCTCGTCGGACGCCGTCGCCAGGACGAGCCTGCGCCCCTTCGCCTTCTCCGCTCGGAGGTGCTCGAGGAGGTCCGCCCGGAGCGGGACGAGCGTCGGGTCGAGGCCGGCGCTCTCCGCGAGGCGCCTCTTCAGGCCGGCCCTGTCGCCCGAGACGAGGGCCCCGAGCGCGGCGAGCGGCCTCGCCGAGAGCGCCGCGAGGAACGACTCGTCGAGGAGGTCCGAGAGGATCAGCGTCCCGTCGAGGTCGACGACGAGCGGAAGGCCGTCGGAGGCGGCGGGCGAAGCGCTCACTTCGCCGGCACCCTTCCGCCGACGACCCGGTTGACGAAGCGCGCCCCGAACTCGTCCGATCTCTCCGCCGTCAACCGGGCCACAGTCTCCTCCAATTCCCGACGATCCCTGCCGGAACCCCCGCCGAAGCCGCGCCCCGGGCACCTCCCACGTGACGACGGCCGCGATCGCGACGACAGCGTGCGGAGCGATCGCCTCCCCAGGGAGGACGATCGCTCCCCGCTGATGGCGACATTGTCCCTGATGTCGATCCTCCCGACGGCGTCTTGGCGCTCACGCGACCGAGCGAGCGCCGCCGGAGCCTCGCGGACCACATGATTCGGCGCCGCCGCGTCGGCCCCGCGAAAGGAGCTCGGCCCGCTGCCGGTTTCCCGGCGACGAGCATGGGTCTCCCGAAGCGGTGGACACGGGCGCGAAGCTTCCGAACCGTGTCCGAGATGCCGACGACCTTCCCCCGGCAGGACCTGTCGCCCCTCTGTAGCAGCGACTTGCGCCCGCGTCTGCAAGGCTCATGCTGCTCGGGCTCAGCCGTTGCCGTATCGCGAAGGTGCTCGGCGTCGATGACGAGACGGTCGCGAAGTCCACGGCGGGGAGCACCCCACGCCCGTGAGGCCGTTCCAACTGCCGGACCCGTGGCCTGCCGGGCTCGGCTTCAGCTTGCCTTCAGCAGAGGTCTCGGAAGGCTCTCAACGCGGACGGCAGCCTCGTGTAGATCGATGGCTCGCTGCGCGTTCATCCAGAAGTCCGGCGAGGTCCGGAAGGCCGCCCCGAGCTTGAGCGCCATCTCTGCGGTCACGGCGCACCGTCCGTTGACGATCCGGTTCACGACCTTGACGTCACACCCCAGGTGGTCGGCCAGGGCCTTCTGACTCAGCCCGAGGGGAACGAGGAACTCTTCCCGGAGGATCTCCCCGGGAGAGGTGCGCTTGCGGCTGCGGAGTCGATTCGTCATCTGATGCCTCGGATCTCAGTGGTAGTCCCTGATGTCGACGTCCGTCGGGCCGGTTGGCGTCCAGCGGAAGACGACTCGCCATTGGTCGTTGATCCGGATGCTGTATTGGCCTTCCAGGTCCCCTCTCAGCGCCTCGAGCCGGTTGCCCGGAGGCGATGCGAGATCCGCCAGCTGGACCGCGTAGTCCGGCACGTCGAGCTTGCGGGCAGCGGAGGTGGCTCGGAGGCGCCCACCTGGCCTGAGCTACCGCCGGATCGCGCAGGCGTCTGGTCACATTTCCTCCAGCAGCCACCGGGAGGCGCCGGCCCAGGTGAAGCCCCTGGGAAGAGGCCGGGTGGGTGGGGCGGCGTCGAGTGTGACCAGGAACGGCCGGGAGCGCGGGTGCACCGCGGCGGCGGCCTGAAGCGCCCGGAGCTCCCGGTCCCAGGTCTCGTCTCCTTCGCTCTCGAGGCAGACCTGCACGAGAAGCGGTCGCTCTCCGGTACGCTGCGCGAAGAAGTCGACCTCCCGGCCCTCCTCCGTCCGGACGTACGAGATCTCGAAGCCGCGGCGCTCGAGCTCGAGGAGCACGGCGGTCTCGAGGGCGCGTCCGGTATGCGTGCGGCCGCTCCGTTCGAAGAGGGCGAGGAGCCCGGGATCGACCGGGTACGCCTTTCGCGGGTTGACCATCCGCTGCCTCTCCGACGCGCTCTCCATCGCGACCGTCCGCACGAGGAAGGCGTCCTCGAGGTGGGCCAGGTACTCGTGGAGGGTGTCCTTCCCGACGGAGACCCCCTGCGAACGGAGCGTGTCGTAGTGCTTCTTCACCGAGAAGGCGCCGCCGGGTTGGGCGAGGAGCTGCCGCTGGAGCCAGCGGAGGGCGAGCGGGTTCGTCACGCCCTGGCGTTCGATGACGTCCCTGAGGACGACGACGTCCACGTAACCTGCAAGGAGGGCGTTGCGATCCCGGGCCTCGGCGCCCTGCGCCTCGGGGAATCCCCCTTCGACGAGATATCGCCGGAGCCGGTGATCGAGGGTCGTCCGGTCGGCGGGCCTGAGCCGGTCCCAGCCGACGGTCGGCTCCGCGCCCGCGTGGCGCAAGGCCTCCCGAAAGCTGAATGGGTGCACCAGGACTTCCATCGCGCGGCCGCGCAGGCTCGTCGCGACCTCGCGGCTGAGCAGGCGTGCCGAGGAGCCGGAGACGAAGAGCTCCACGCCGCCTGTGTCCATGAGCCGCCGGACGAGCCCTTCCCAGCCGGGGACGGTCTGCACCTCGTCGAGGTAGAGGGTCCGGACGGACGCTCCCGTCATACCGGCGAGGACGCGGGCATGCTCCTCGACGAGCCATCCGAGATCCGCGACGGTGAGGCCGGTGAGGCGTTCGTCCTCGAGAGAGAGGAGAAGCTGGGATTCGGGGGCTCGATCGGCGGAAAGACGGTCGGCCCGGCACTGTGAGAGGAAGGATGTCTTCCCGCTTCGCCGCACGCCGATCACGGCGAGAGCTTTCCCACGGATTCCTGGAAGCCGGATGTCCCGCCGGGTCAGGGCACGCGGCGAGGCCGCCAGCGATTCGTTGAGCTTGAGGCGGAGGAGGTCGCGAGAGAGTGTCATGGAGCAGAGGACATTATGCAGCAAATCTGTCACTCTTGGCGTGACAAACAGCGCGCTCCCGCAAAGAGAATCGGCCCGCCGCCGGTCTCCCGGAGGCGGGCCGTGACTCCCGAAATGGTGGAGGCGGGCGCAAAGCATCCGAACCGTGTCCGAGATCGTCCTGAGGTTCCCCCTGGCCGAAACCGAAGCGGCCCTCTACCAGCGGGTTGCGCTGGAGACGGCTCGTATGATTCGACTCGGGCTCAGCAACCTCCGGATAGCCCGGGTACTGGGGGTCGATGACAAGACCGTCGCGAAGGGGCTTCGCTGGCTCGGGAGCTTCCGGTAATCAGCCCGACCTGAAGGCAAAGCCCTCTGTCCCGGCCCGGCAGCCGTTCGGTGCTGGCTGTATTTCGAAATCCCCGCCGGAATGCAACGGTCCAGGCAGGAACGATCGGTCTAGTGCGAGGCCCGTTTCTCGAGGAGCTCCCCCACGGTGGATCGAAGCCGGCGCGCCGCCGCGGTCATCTCCCGGCCGTCCTCCTCCGTCGGCGAATAGACGGGATCGGGATACCTCACGGCCGCGCCGAACCGGGAGAGGGTCTCGACGTCCGGACGGGCCCCGGCAAGGTTGAAGCCTGCCGAAGTCACCAGGGACAGGAGGGCCACGAGATCGTGCGTGCGGGGCACCGTCACTCCGGCCGCGACGAGCAGGGCCTTGAGGACCTTCTCGCCCGCCTGCTGTGCGTGAAAGACCACGGCGTCCCACGGCACCCTGATCGCCGCAACGTTGTTCTCGATACAGAGGAGGTCGCTGTCGGCCTTCTCCAGCCAGGCAGCGACACCCGCGTCAAGCGGCGTCATGGAGGACGCGTCCTTCGGACTCGATCATCGAGAGGAGTGTTCCGGGAATCGGACGTACGCGCGCTACTTCGGCCGGTGTGTAAACCAGCAGGTCGAGGCTCCACGGACGCAGGCCGATCTCCGCCAGGATTCGTGCGTTCCGCTCTGGCGGACGATCCGTCGACTCCATCTCCACGAAGATGTCGAAGTCGCTGTCGGGACGTGCATCGCCGCGGGCACGGCTGCCGAAGAGCACGACGCGCCTTGCACCAAATCTCTCGACGAGGAGACGGGTCAGATCCCCGAGGATCTTCTCGTCCGCCGGACTCGGAACCGGCACCGGCGCGGCGGGATTCATTGCGCGATTATCGCTCGCGCCTCGCGGGACGCGTCCGGCGCGGAGCGCATCCGCGGTGACAACGCCCGCAAGGAGAATCGGCCCGCCGCCGGTCTCCCGGAGGCGGGCCGTGACTCCCGAAATGGTGGAGGCGGGGGGAGTCGAACCCCCGTCCGAAGCGACCGTACGTCGAGATTCTCCACGCTCAGTCCCGACTTGTTTTCTCGTCGCCGCGCTTCCGGGTCGGAACAGCCAGGCGCGGCGACCAGCCTGAAACGTCTCGGACCTCGCCTTCAGGTGGCGGGCTTGAGGTCCCAGCCTGGCTTTCTCAACAGGATTCCGGAGCGCTCCAGGCAGGCTCTCCGGGTCCCGTCACGGCTTAAGCCGCGAGAGCGAGTTCGCTGTCGTTGGCAGCTAAATTTTGCCGTTGTTTTTACGAGTCAGACGGCATGCTCGGCGTGCTCCTCGATCGCGAGATGCCCCGTCGAAACCGGGTCGCCCCCGTGATCAGCCTTCATTGTACCGCCCGGGTCAAGGCGGACCGGCGAGGGGGCCCGCCCTGGGCGGATCCTCAGACGAGATCGCGGAGGAAGGTGAGGGCCGGTGCGACCCGGATGCCGTCGGGAGTGACGTAGTCCTTCGTGCCCGTCTCCGAGAGCTGCCAGGCCTGCGCCTTCGGGAAACGCGCCCGGAGGTACTTCAGGCCGCGGTCGACGTCCTGGTCCCCCCTCTTCGCCTCGACGAGGAGGATCGGGTGGCGGCCCTCCACGACGACGAAGTCGACCTCGCGGCCGTCGGTGTCGCGGAAGTAGCGCAGCTCGAGGTCGCGGCCCTTCGCGTCCTGCTCGAAGTGGACCCACTTCAGGAGGTGCGAAGCGACGAGGTTCTCGAACCGGGCCGCCTCGGCCGGGACGAGCGACCAGTCGAAGTGGTAGTGCTTCTGCTCCTTCTTCACGGCCCGAAGGCGCGGCGCGCCGAAGGGCGCGAGGCGGAAGACGGCGTAGAGGCGCTCGAGGACGCTCACCCACCCCGCGACCGTCTTGTGCGCGACCTGGAGGTCCTCCCTGAGGGCGTTGAGCGAGAGCGGCGCGCCGACGAGCTCGGGGAGGCGCAGGGCGAGCAGCTCGAGGCTGCCGAGGTCGGAGACGCGCTCGAGGTCGGCGACCTCCTCGCGGACGAGGAGGTTCCGGTACTCGCGGGACCAGCGCCGGGCCGCCACCTCGGAGCCGGAGAAGAACGGCTCGGGAAAGCCACCGAGGGTCAGCAGGTCGCGGAGCTCCCCGGCGCGCCGGAGCTTCAGCTCGGCGACGGAGAGCGGGTGGAGGCGAAGCAGGTGGTAGCGGCCCTGCAGGGAGTCGCCTCCGTACCGGTAGAGGTCGAGGCGGGCGCTCCCGGTCACGAGGATCCTCTGGCCGGCCCGGCGACCGTCGAAGAGCCCCTTCAGGAACCCCCTCCACTGGCGGTACTTGTGGATCTCGTCGAAGACCCACAGCTTGCCGGGAGGGAGCTCGCGGCGGAGGATCCGCTCCCGGTCGGCGGCGACGTCCCAGTTCAGGTACCCGGCCTTCGCACCGGGAAGCCCCTTCGCCAGGGTCGTCTTCCCCACCTGCCGCGGCCCCGCGACGAACGTCATCTTCTCGCGCAGGTCGTGCACGACCTGCGGGACGAGGTAGCGTGACGTTCCGCTCACGTCGCAAGGCTACTGCGATATTCGCCGATGGTCAAAAACACTCACGGTGAATTTCGACCGGGGTCGAAAACCGCAGCAGCGCGCACCGTCCCTACGCGACGATCCCCTGCCCCTCCACCGCCTCCGAGCCGGCCTGCCGCTCGCGGAACTCGAGGACGCGCCGGTCCATGACCTTGAACCAGAGGGGCGGCACGGCGGCGAGGAGGATCATCCCGGCGTAGCCCGTCGGAAGCTGGGGCGCCTCGGGGAAGTTGCGGAGCGTCTGGTAGCGGCGCGCCGGCCAGGCGTGGTGGTCGGAGTGGCGCTGGAGGTGGTAGAGGAAGCCGTTCGTCACGAGGTGGTTGCTGTTCCAGGAGTGGAGCGGCGTGACGCGCTCGTACTTCCCGTTCGGGAGCCTGCGCCGCTCGAGGCCGTAGTGCTCGAGGTAGTTCACGACCTCGAGGAGCGAGAAGCCGAGGACGGCCTGGACGACGACGAGGAGCGCCGCCGTCGCGCCTGAGCCGAGGCCGAGGAACCCGGGTGCCTCCGGCGCGAGCACCGCGCCCGCGACCCACGCGGCCGCCGTGAGGGCGACGGGAAAGAGGACGTTCCGCCACGTCTCGTTCGCGAGGCTGAAGGCGCTCCTGCCGGAGCGCGCGAGGCGCTGCCGCTCGAGCTCGAGGTTCTTGCGGAACGTGCCGATCACCGTCCGCGGGTAGAAGCGCCAGAACGACTCGCCGAGGCGCGAAGAGGCCGGGTCCTCGGGCGTTGCGACCATCAGGTGGTGGCCGAGGTTGTGCTCCTCTGTGAAGTGACCGTAGAAGGTCGGGTGGAGGAGCGCCTTGGCGAGCCGCTTCTCGAGCCGGCTCGCCTTGTGCCCCAGCTCGTGCGCGACGACGATGCCGATGCCGGAGAGGATCCCCATCGACCAGGTGTTCCCGGCGTACTCCGCGACGTTCCAGCCCCCCGCGATCGCGCCCCACACCGTGTAGGCGAGGACGGCCCAGTAGACGGGGACGAAGGCGTACGTGACGAGGCGGTAGTAGAGAGCGCCGTCGAGCGCCTTCTCCTCCTCGGGCGTGTAGTTCACGCGGTCCTCGCCGACGAGGAGGTCGAGGAGGGGGATCAGGACGAACGCGACGAACGGCGTGAGGTACGCCGCCGCGCCGCCGAACCGCACCCCGAGGACGACGAGGACGGGCACGACGAACACGATGAGGTACGTGTACTTCTTGATCCTCTTCCAGGCACGCTCCACGCCCGCCCTCCGCTCGGTCCCGACGTCCGGTTCGCGCGCATTCTGGCGAAGCGGTGCCTGGGCGTCCATGCCGCGGAGGCGACGGCCGGTTCCGCTCCGCCCGTGCGGCTGGTAGCGTTCCGCCATGACCGCGCCCGTGACGCTCGCCCTGACGACCGTCGGCTCCGAGGAGGACGCCGCCCGCATCGCCCGTCACCTCGTGGAGACGAAGGCCGCCGCCTGCGTCTCGATCGTCGCCCCCGTCCGCTCCTTCTACGTCTGGAAGGGCGCGTTCCAGGACGAGCGCGAGTGGCTCCTCCTGATCAAGACGGCCCGACCGGCGGGAGAGCTGCGCGACCTCCTCCGGGCCGTCCACCCGTACGAGGTTCCCGAATTCCTCGCCTTCCCGGCGGGCTTCGCGGACGACGCGTACGCGCGGTGGGTCGGGGAGGGGAGCGGGGCGCCGGCGCCTCGGGAGGAGGGGTACTGAGACTTCGGTCTTCCTGCCGAACAAAAGCACGCAAAACATCCGGGCGACAGACAGACTGCCTGGTACGTACCTCCCGCGTGAGGCCCAGCATCGCCTGACGGCCCTCCTGAAGAGCTTCCCTGCCGTCGTCGTCACCGGGGCACGCCAGGACCCGGAACTCTTCCTCGAGAATCACCGAACGCCCCTCGTCCTCGACGAGATCCAGTACGCGCCCGAGCTCCTCCCCTCCATCAAGAGACGCATCGACCGAAACCAGGCACCGGGACAGTACGTCCTGACAGGCTCCCAGAAGTGGGGCGTCCTGGCTTCGGTCGCAGAGAGCCTCGCGGGACGCGTCGCTCTTCTCGACCTCGAAGGCTTCTCGCTGATGGAGACCTCCGCAGTGCAGGACGCCCGTCACTGGCTCACGGCATGGATCGACTCGCCCGAGTCGGTCGTCGGGACGGACGTCCCTCGCGCGTCGGGTCCGTTCGCGCTCTACGAGCGCCTCTGGCGCGGCTTCCTCCCGCAGGCCCACTTCCTGCCCCTCGAAGCGATCCCTGATTTCCACATGTCCTGCCAGCGGACGTACATCGAGCGCGACGCACGGCTCCTGGCCGACATCTCCGACTGGCAGCAGTTCGGCCGCTTCGTCCGCCTCGCGTCGGCTCTCTCGGCGCAGGAAGTGAACCGCTCCCAGCTCGGACGCGAGATCCGTATCTCGCCCCAGACCGCCGAGCGGTGGCCCGGCATTCTGAAGGCGACCTTTCAGTGGTTCGAGGTGCCCGCGTACTCCGGGAACACCGTCAAGCGGGTCGCCTCGAAGCCGAAGGGATTCGTCGCCGACACCGGCTTCGCCTGCTGGTCGCTCGCGATCTCGACGCCGAACGCGGTTGCGAGCCACCCGGCGTGGGGGCCCTCTACGAGACGGCTGTCTTCGGCGAGATCCGTAAGGCGATCTCGCTCATGTCGCCGAGACCGATCGTCCACCACTGGCGCACGGGCAACGGCGCCGAGGTGGACTTCCTCCTCGAGCGGGACGGGACCTTCTTCCCGGTCGAGGTGAAGGCTGCGAGCCGCCCCTCGCGGGGTGACACGTCGGGCATCACCGCGTTTCGCAAGACGTATCCCCACCGGAAGGTCGCACGCGGCCTCGTCGTTGCTCCGTGCGACGCGCTCCTCCCTCTCTCCAAGGACGACTTCGCGATGCCGTGGGACGCGGTCGTACGATCCTGACTACGCCCCCCCGAGCCCCCGCGCGAGGTCCGCGAGCAGGTCGTCCACGTCCTCGATCCCGACCGAGAGGCGCACGAGCCCGTCGGTGATGCCGCGGGCGGCGCGCTCGTCGGGGCCGAGGCTGCCGTGGGACATGGAGGCGGGGTGGCCCGCGAGGCTCTCGACGCCGCCGAGCGACTCGGCGAGGGTGAAGACGCGCAGGGTGTCGAGGAAGCGCCTGGCGGCGTCGTGGCTGCCGAGGTCGAGGGAAACCATGCCGCCGAACCCCGACATCTGGCGCGAGGCGAGGGCGTGCTGCGGGTGCGACGGGAGGCCGGGGTAGAGGACGCGCGCGACCTTCGGGTGGACGGCGAGAAAGGCGGCGACGGCGCGGCCGTTCTCGTCGTGCGCGCGCATCCTCACGCCGAGGGTCTTCACGCCGCGGGTGACGAGGAACGAGTCGAACGGGGAGAGGATCGCGCCCGCCGCGTTCTGGACGAACGCGACCCGCGCGCCGTCCTCGGCCGTCGCGGAGACGACGGCGCCTCCGAGGGAGTCGGAGTGGCCGTTGAGGTACTTCGTCGTCGAGTGGACGACGGCGT